>NZ_JBFAPH010000429.1:0-4446 GCF_040675635.1 Streptomyces sp. NPDC049577 | reverse complement strand
GTGAGCGAGCTCGCGGCCCGCCTGGGGCTGTCGCTCTCGACGGTCAGCGAGCTCGTCGGCGCCCTCAACCGCGCCGGCCTCGTCGACCGCCGCGACCCAGGGCGGGGAGCACGACCGGGGTGCCCTCGGCGCCACCGGCCGGGGCGGCGGCCGGGGCCGGGGCCTCGGCGGCGGCCGGGGCCGGAGCCTCGGCGGGGGCACCGGTGCCGTCGTCGATGACGGCGAGCTCGGCGCCGACCTCGACCGTCTCGTCCTCCTTGACCTTGATGGAGGAGAGGATGCCGGACGCCGGGGCCGGGATCTCGGTGTCGACCTTGTCGGTGGAGACCTCGAGCAGCGGCTCGTCGGCCTCCACGCGCTCACCCTCGGCCTTGAGCCAACGGGTGACGGTGCCCTCGGACACGCTCTCGCCGAGCGCCGGCAGGGTTACGGAAACCGCCATGGTTGCGGTTGCTCCTTACGAGTAGTGCGGATGGTGGTGCGCTCGGGACTCAGTCGTGCGAGTGCAGCGGCTTGCCGGCCAGAGCCAGGTGGGCCTCGCCCATGGCCTCGTTCTGCGTCGGGTGCGCGTGGATGAGCTGCGCGACCTCGGCCGGCAGAGCCTCCCAGTTGTAGATCAGCTGGGCCTCGCCGACCTGCTCACCCATGCGGTCGCCGACCATGTGGACGCCGACCACGGCACCGTCCCGCACCTGGACGAGCTTGATCTCGCCCGCGGTCTTCAGGATCTTGCTCTTGCCGTTGCCCGCGAGGTTGTACTTCAGGGTGACGACCTTGTCGGCGCCGTACAGCTCCTTGGCCTTCGCCTCGGTGATGCCGACCGAGGCGACCTCCGGGTGGCAGTACGTGACGCGCGGCACGCCGTCGTAGTCGACCGGCACGGGCTTGAGCCCGGCCAGACGCTCCGCTACCAGGATGCCCTCCGCGAAGCCGACGTGCGCGAGCTGGAGGGTGGGGACGAGGTCACCGACGGCCGAGATGGTCGGCACGTTGGTCTGCATGTACTCGTCGACGAGGACGTAGCCGCGGTCCATGGCGACCCCGGCCTCCTCGTAGCCCAGGCCCTGGGAGACCGGGCCGCGGCCGACGGCGACGAGCAGCAGCTCCGCCTCGAAGGTCTTGCCGTTCTCCAGGGAGACCTTCACCCCGTCGGCCGTGTACTCCACGCCGGAGAAGCGGGAGCCGAGGGAGAAGTTGATGCCGCGCTTGCGGAAGGCGCGCTCCAGCAGCTTGGAGCTGTTCTCGTCCTCGACCGGGACGAGGTGGGGGAGCGCCTCGACGATGGTGACATCGGTGCCGAAGGACTTCCACGCGGAGGCGAACTCGACGCCGATGACGCCGCCGCCCAGCACGATCGCGGACTTCGGGACGCGGTCCAGGACCAGCGCGTGGTCCGAGGAGATGACGCGGTTGCCGTCGATGGTCAGGCCCGGCAGCGACTTCGGCACGGAGCCGGTCGCCAGCAGGATGTGGCGGCCGTTGACGCGCTGGCCGTTCACGTCCACGGACGTCGGGGAGGACAGACGGCCCTCACCGGTGATGTAGGTGACCTTGCGCGAGGCGACCAGGCCCTGCAGGCCCTTGTACAGGCCCGAGATCACGTCGTCCTTGTACTTGTGGACGCCCGCGATGTCGATGCCCTCGAAGGAGGTCTTGACACCGAACTGCTCGCTCTCGCGCGCCGAGTCGGCGACCTCGCCGGCGTGCAGCAGAGCCTTGGTCGGGATGCAGCCGCGGTGCAGGCAGGTGCCGCCCAGCTTGTCCTTCTCGATCAGGGCGACGTCCAGACCCAGCTGGGCACCCCGCAGTGCGGCGGCGTAACCGCCGCTACCGCCTCCGAGGATCACTAGGTCGAAAACGGTGCTGGCGTCGTTCGCCACGTCACGTCCTCCATGCATGGGTACGCCGGAGCCGGTCGTCGGTGACCGGGCGGCGGCTGTCGTTCGGCCGCTTTTTGCGTCGGCCCTGTACGGGGGCCCTGTCCTGCCGGGACAACATCTTCGCACTTGTTGACGGACGGCGGGACGCCGGGCCGGGGTGTGGGACGACGGATGCGTCACCTTTCGGGGTTACTAGTGCGTAGGAATGTGTGGTTTCTCGGGAAGCGAACGTGGGCAACGCCGCGCGGCCCCGGGTCATTCCCGGGGCCGCGCGGGGCCGAACGAGTGAGCTGCCGGAACTCTCGGGTCAGCTCGGGTCAGCTCGGATCAGCTCAGCCGAGGTCGCCGTCGGCGGTGCGCTCGGCAAGCCGGACGAGCGTACGGACCGCGGAGCCGGTGCCGCCCTTGGGGGTGTAGCCGTAGGGGGCGCTCTCGTGGAAGGCCGGGCCCGCGATGTCCAGGTGGGCCCAGGTGATGCCCTCGCCCACGAACTCCTTCAGGAAGAGGCCGGCGACCAGGCCGCCGCCCATCCGCTCGCCCATGTTCGCCAGGTCGGCGACCGGGGAGTCCATGGACTTGCGCAGCTCGGCGGGGAGCGGCATCGGCCACGCCTGCTCGCCGACCTCCTCGGCGATCTCGTGGAGGGCGGCGCGGAAGGCGTCGTCGTTGGCCATGACGCCGAAGGTGCGGTTGCCCAGGGCGAGCACCATGGCGCCGGTCAGCGTGGCGACGTCGACGATCGCGTCGGGGTTCTCCTCCGAGGCGCGGGTCAGCGCGTCGGCCAGGACCAGGCGGCCCTCGGCGTCGGTGTTGAGCACCTCGACGGTCTTGCCGCTGTACATCTTCAGGACGTCGCCCGGACGGGTGGCGGTGCCGGACGGCATGTTCTCCGCGAGGGCCAGCCAGCCCGTCACGTTGACCGCGAGGCCCAGCTTGGCGACGGCCACGACCGCGGCGAACACGGCGGCGGCACCGCTCATGTCGCACTTCATGGTCTCGTTGTGGCCGGCCGGCTTCAGGGAGATGCCGCCCGAGTCGTAGGTGATGCCCTTGCCGACCAGGGCGAGCGTCTTCTCGGCCTTGGGGTGGGTGTAGCCGATGCGAACCAGGCGGGGGGCGTTGGCCGAGCCCTGGCCGACGCCCATGATGCCGCCGTAGCCGCCCTTGAGCAGGGCCTTCTCGTCCAGCACCTCGACCTTCAGCCCGTGCTCCTTGGCGGCGGCCTGGGCCTGGGCGGCGAAGCTCTTGGGGAAGAGGTCGTTGGACGGGGTGTTGACCAGGTCGCGGGCGCGGTTGACCTCGCCGGCCACGGCGGCGGCCCGCTCGGCGGCGGCCTTGTGGGCCTTGTCGCGCGGCTTGGCGCCCAGGATCGCGGCCTCGGCCAGCGGGGCGTTCTTGTCGGCCTCGCCCTTCTTGCCGTCGGTGCCGCGGTAGGCGGTGAAGGAGTAGGCGCCCAGCAGCGCGCCCTCGCCGATCGCGGCGAGGGACTCGGCGTCCGGGACGGGCAGCGCGAAGGCGGCCTTCTTGGTGCCGGTCAGCGTGCGGGCGGCGGTGCCGGCGGCACGGCGCAGGGCCTCCTCGCCGAAGCCTTCGCCGTCCGAGGGCAGGTCACCGAGTCCGACGGCCAGCACGACCGGGGCCTTCAGACCGGCCGGGGAGGGAAGCTTGGTCGCCTCGCCCTCGCCGCCGGAGGCGCCGAGGGTCTGGAGCACACTGGCCAGCTTCCCGTCGAACGCCGCGTCCACGGCCTCGGCGCCCGGCGCGACGACGGGACCCTTGGGGCCCTTCGCCACACCGACGACGATGGCGTCCGCGCGCAGCGTCGCCGCGCTGGAGGTGCTGAGAGTCAGAGCAGTCACGGTGGTGAAGTCTCTCTTCCGGTTGAGTTCCTCGGCCGGGCGCGTGCTGCGGGGCCTTTGCGCATCGTATGCGCCGGTTCGCTGAGCGCTCAGCCCAGGTACGGGGGGAGCGCCGCCCGCGCCCCTTTCGGGGTGTGGCCTCAGCTCAGGGTGAACGCCAGGAGCGCCGCTGTCGACGCTGTTTCCGCCAGTGCGCCGAAAACATCGCCCGTGACACCGCCGAAGCGGGTACGGCAGCGGCGCAGCAGGAGCTCGGCGGCGAGCAGGCCGAGCAGGGCCGCCCCGCCGGCGCGGATGCCCGCGCCGGCGCAGGCGCACACCACCAGTCCCGCCGCGGTCAGCGCCGCGGGCACCGGGACCACGCCCGCGACCGCGGCGCCCAGGCCGTCGGGGCGTGCCGCCGGCACCCCGGTGCGGGAGGCGAGGGTCAGCGCGCAGCGCGCGGCGACTCCCGCGACCACGGCCGCGACGGCGCCGCGCAGCGGCCCCGCCTCGTACAGCCGGGTCAGCGCGGCCACCTGGCCGAGCAGCACGAGCAGCAGGGTGACGACGCCGAACGGGCCGATGTCCGACTGCTTCATGATGCGCAGCGCCGCCTCGGCCGGTTTGCCGCTGCCCAGCCCGTCGGCGACGTCCGCGAGCCCGTCCAGGTGCAGGGCCCGGGTCAGCGCGGCGGGCACCGCGACCGTGGCCACGGCGGCCAGCAG
>NZ_JBFAPH010000428.1:0-4464 GCF_040675635.1 Streptomyces sp. NPDC049577 | reverse complement strand
GGCGGCCGGGGTACTGCACGGCGACGAGCTCGACGTCGTCCGGCAGCGCCCGTGCCCAGCCGTGGAAGGCGCCGGCGGTGCCGCCCGCGAAGGGCAGGCAGATCAGCCGCAGACGTGGCGACTCCACCGGCCGGTACCGCTTGATCCAGGCGCTGTCGAAACGTGGCGGGCGGGTGGGGGCTGGGAACACTGATGGCCTCTCCATCGAAGACGAACAAACGACCGGCCAATTCCGGAGCGTCACCCTAGCGGCAATTCCGGAAGGCGGCGGCGAGTGCCGCCCGAGGGGCAGTTCCGCATTCAGCGCGCCTCCAGTCCTGCGGCGGCCGGGTAGGCAATCGTTTCGGCCATGGAATCGCAGGAGATGGAATCCCCGAGACTGCGCATGCCGCGCATCCGGACCGAATTCCCGGCCCGGATCGGTCCTTTCACCGAACAGGCGGAGGAACGGACGCGGGCGTTCGTCCGGCGCTTCGGGCTGGTGCCCGACGAGGCCGCCCGGCAGCACCACGAGCGCTCGCTGCTCGGCACCCTCATGTCGCGGGCCTATCCCCACGCGGGCCTCGACGAGCTCGTACTGGTGACCGACTGGATCAGCTGCATGCTGGTGCTGGACGACCAGTTCGACGAGACCCGGCTGGGTCAGGAGCCCGAGCGGCTGCGGCGCGTGTGCGACGAGGTGCTCGGCTGGCTGCCGGCGGACGGCGTCGTCGACGACGACGGCCCGTCCGCCTCCGTGGACGCCTCCATCACCCGCGCGTTCCGCCCGGCCTACGCCGATCTGTGGCGGCGCACCGTCCCGCACACCTCGGCCACCTGGCGGGCCCGGCTCGCCGGGCACATCGGCGACTTCTTCGAGACCTGCGTGTGGGAGGCGGAGAACCGGCTCACCGGCCGCACCCCGGGCCTCGACGAGTACATCTCCTACCGGGGCCGCGCCCTGATGCCCTACCTGGACCTGATCGAGGTGACCACGCACCACGAGATCCCCGAGGAGATCTACCGGCTGCCGGAGTTCACCGAGCTCAACCAGGCGCTGTCCGACGCCGACCTGTGGACCAACGACCTCTTCTCCTGCGAGAAGGAGGCCCTCCTCGGCGATCCGCACAGCCTGGTGCTGGTGTACCGGCACGAGCACGGCACGGACCTCCAGACGGCCGTGGACGCGGTCGGCGTCATGGTCCAGGAGCGCTTCGACCGGTTCACCGAACTCAGCAGGACCTTCCCCGGGCCGGAACTCCGCTCGGAACTCTCCCCGGCCGAACTGGAGGCCCTGCGCCGCCACATCGAGGGCATGCGCAGCTGGCTGAGCGGCCAATTGCAGTGGCGATTCGAGACCCTCCGCTTCGACCCGACGCGGCCGGAGGTCACCGGCGCCACCGGATCCACGCCCCTCTAGCGGGCCCGTCACCCCGTCGAATGCGAGCGAGGTACGTCAATGCACGACCGGTACGCGACCCTCAGACAGCTCCAGTCGCTCGATCCCAAAGCGGATCACGAGCGGATCCACCGCATCTCCTCCGACCGCGAATTCCCCTGGGACTACGGGCGGGGCCTGGAGGTCGCCATCTGGCGCACCTGCTGCGTCCCCAGCATCTCCGGGGTGCTCGACGGCAGCGGGGAGTTCGCCCTGCGCGCCCAGAAACGCTACGACGACACCCGGATCCTGCTGGGTGAACTGGTGCGCGGCGGCTACGACTCCGAGCGCGGCCGCCAGGCGCTGCGCCAGATCAACCAGGCGCACCGCCGCTTCTCGATAGCGAACGAGGACATGCTGTACGTGCTGTCCACGTTCATCTACGAGCCGATCCGCTGGATCGACCGCTGGGCCTGGCGGAAGACCAGCGAGACCGAGCGGCTGGCCGCCTTCTACTTCTACGTCGAGGTGGGGCGCCGGATGAACATCCGGGACCTGCCCACCGACTTCGACGAGTTCGAGCGGTTCAACCGCGAGTACGAACAGCGCTACTTCCGGCACGAGCCGAGCAACCAGCGGGTCGGCGGGCACATCATGAAGCTGTACTCGTCCTGGTACCCGCGCCCCGTCGGGGCGGTGGTGGCCGCCACGCTGCCGTGCCGGCTCGACGAGGAGGCCCGCCGGGCCCTGGGCATGCCCCGGCCGCCCCGCTGGGCCGAGGCCCTGAACGCACTGGGCCTGCGCGGGCACGCACGGGCCGAGCGGCTGGCGCCCGCCCTCATGGCCCGGCTGATGACCCGGCCCACCGCCCGCACGTATCCCGGGTACCCGCACGGCTACCGCATCAGCGACATCGGGCCCCGCCACGTCACCCTGCCGGCCGCGGAGGCGCCGCCGGCCGTTCGCGCCGAAAGCCTCAGGGACTGACCACATGACGCACATCGCATCGCTGCCGATCGCGGCCCACGAGGCCGTGCGCATCGGCGACACCCCGCTGCGGCCCGTCCGCGTGCCGCTCGGCGAGCGGTCGGTACGGCTCTGGCTGAAGCTGGAGGCCGACAACCCCTTCGGCTCCATCAAGGCCCGTACGGCCGAGGCGCTGCTGTCCGTCCTGGAACGGTCCGGGCGGCTGCGGCCGGGCATGCGCGTGGTGGAGTCCACCTCGGGCAACCTGGGCACGGCGCTGGCCGGGCTCTGTGCGGCGCGCGGCTACGCCTGCACGCTGGTCGTCGAGCCCAGCACGCCCCGCAGCAGCGTCGAGCGCATGACCGCGCACGGGGCGGACGTGGTGGTGGTCTCCGAGGTGCCGGGCGGCCGGACCCTGGACGCCCGGATCGCCGCGGTCCGGGAGATCCTGCGCACCGACCCGGACGCCGTGTGGACCGACCAGTACAGCTCTCCGGCCAATCCCGGGGTCCACGAGGCCGGCACGGCGATCGAGCTGGTGCGGGCGGCTCCCGGAGGGTCGTACGACGCGGTGGCAGTGGCCGTCTCCACCGGCGGCACGCTCGCGGGCATCGCCCGCGCCTTCCGCGCGCACCAGCCGCACGCCCAGGTCATCGCGGTCGACGCCGTCGGCTCGGCCGCGCTGGGCGGCCCCCCGGGCGACCGGCCCTTCAAGCTGGCCGGGTTCGGCTCGGGCCGGGTCTCCGGCTTCGTCGGGCCGCACGAGGTCGACCACGTCGTCCGGCTGCGCGACGAGGACGCCGCGGCCGCCTGCGTCCTGATCGAGGAGCGCACCGGACTGTCGCTCGGCGGCAGCGCGGGGGCCGCCGTCCTCGCCTCGGTCCTGCGGGCCGCCCGCGACCCCCGGCTGCGGGAGGTGGCGTGCGTCTGCCCCGACAGCGGGGAGAAATACCCGCAGTTGCGCGGCGGACTCCCGGCCCGTACCGGCCGGGCGGACGACGCGATCGGCACGGCCCTGCGCCTGCTGGGCCGTGCGCACCCGGAGCCGGAACACCCTGGAGAGAGAGCGACCGCATGACCGCTTCCACCGCGACCCCGATCACGTACCTCCCCGGCGAGGACGTGGCACGGATCTGCGCGGACCTGCCCGTCGTGGACATCGTCCACGACACGCTGCTGGCCTTCCGGCGGGGCGAGGCCGGGCTGACGCCCGAGGCCGCCCTGCGCTGGACGACACCGACCGGCGCGGCGGCCCGCAGCCTGATCCTGCCCGGCTGGTCGGGAGACCACTACGGCTGCAAGATAATCAACGCGTCGCTGGGCAACCACCGGTTCGGCCTGCCGCGCGCGGCCGGGCTGATCGTGCTCAACGACCCGGAGACCGCCCGGCCGGTGTGCGTGATGGAGGGCGGACTGGTCAGCGCCCTGCGCACGGCCGGCGTGTCCGTCGCCGCCGTGCGCGCCGCGCGCGGGCTCGACGGCGTGACCGGCGCGTCCTTCCTGGGCTGCGGCCGCCAGGCCCAGGTCCACCTGGACCTGCTGGCCGCCGCCTGCCCCGCCCTGGCGGAGGTCGTACTGTACGACCAGGACGCCGCCCGCGCCCGCGAGTTCGCGGCGGCGTGGGGCGCCTCGCACCCCGGCATCGCGGTGACCGTGGCGGAGACCGCACGGGAGGCGGTCGGCCGGACCGCCCTGACGATCGCGGTGACGACGACCACGGAGCCGTACGTCGAGCTCGACTGGCTGCCCGCCGGCGCCACGTTCGTCAACGTCTCCCTGGACGACGCGGCGGAGAGCCTGCTGCTGGGCTGCGACCGCCTGTATGTCGACAACTGGGACCTGGTGGCCGAGGACGACCACCGCCTCCTCGGCAAACTCGCCCGCGCGGGCCGCGTCACGGCCCCGGACACGGCACCCCCGGAGAACGGCAGGACCGTGGACGCGGACCTCCCGACGCTCCTGTCGGAGGGCCCGGCCACCCCGGTGGCGCCGCACGAACGCGTGGTGATCAACCCGTTCGGCATGGGAGTCCACGACATCGCCGTGGCCGCGGCGGTCCACGCGAGGGCCCTGGAACAGGGCGTCGGCATAGCGTTGCCGCGCTGACGAATTCCGCCGGACCCCCGCCGCGGCGGGGGTCC
>NZ_JBFAPH010000427.1:0-4465 GCF_040675635.1 Streptomyces sp. NPDC049577 | reverse complement strand
CGCACGCCGATCCCGCCGACGGGACGACGACCGTCGGCGCGGTCACCGGCTTCACCGCCGACGGCCCCGTCTACCGGCTGCGCGCCGGAACGGCCGAGGCACGCGTCACCTTCGTCTCCGCGGACACCTTCCGCGTCGAGCTGGCACCCGACGGCACCTACACCGACCCCACCGGCAAGGACATCGTCCTGCCCCAGGGAGCGCCGCCACGCACCCGCTGGCGCGACGCCGGGGACCGCTACGAGCTGAGCACCTCGCGAGTGACCCTACGGGCCTACAAGGCGCCACTGCGGTTCGCCCTGTACCGGGCGGACGGCACCCCGCTGTGGCGCGAGACCAAGGGCCTGACCTGGGCCCCCGACCGCACCACCCAGACCCTCGCACGCGGCGCCGACGAGCAGTTCTACGGCGCCGGCATGCAGAACGGCCGCGGCAACACCTCGCACCGGGGCAAGACCGTCGAGGTCGGCGTCGACTACAACTGGGACGACGGCGGCCATCCCAACTCCGTGCCGTTCTACCTCTCCTCGGCCGGCTACGGCGTCTACCGCAACACCTACGCGCCCGGCACCTACGCCTTCGACGACCCGGTGACGACGACCGAGAAGGAGCGGCGCTTCGACGCGTACTACTTCGCCGGGCCGACCGCGAAGGACGTGATCGGCCAGTACACCCGGCTGACGGGCAGGCCCTTCCTGCCGCCCGTGTACGGGCTGGAGATCGGCGACTCCGACTGCTACCTGCACAACAAGAACCGCGGCGAGCGCCACACCGCGGACGCCCTGAAGATCGCCGACGGATACGTCGCCAACGACCTGCCGCTCGGCTGGATGCTCGTCAACGACGGCTACGGCTGCGGCTACGAGAACCTCGCCGACACCGGCAAGGGCCTCGGCGACCGCAAGGCGAAGCTGGGCCTGTGGACCGAGGACGGCCTCGGCAAGCTGGCCGACCAGGTCAGGAGCGGCCAGCGGGTGGCCAAGCTGGACGTCGCCTGGGTCGGCGACGGCTACAAGTTCGCCCTCGACGGCTGCAAGGACGCCTACCGCGGCATCGAGGACAACAGCGACGCCCGCGGCTTCACCTGGGCCCCCGAGAGCTGGTCGGGCGCCCAGCGCTGCGGCGTCCAGTGGTCCGGCGACCAGAAGGGCTCCTGGGAGTACATCCGCTGGCAGATCCCCACCTACGCGGGCGCGACCATGTCCGGACTCGCCTACACCACCGGGGACGTGGACGGCATCTTCGCCGGCAGCCCCAAGACGTACGTCCGCGACCTCCAGTGGAAGACCTTCCTGCCCGCCGTGATGACCATGGACGGCTGGGCCCCCAGCGACAAGCAGCCCTGGCGCTACGGCGAGCCGTACACGTCCATCAACCGCAAGTACCTCAAGCTCAAGGAAGCCCTGCTGCCGTACACGTACACCTACGCGGCCGAGGCGGCGCGCACGGGCGTCGGGCCGGTAAGGCCGCTCGCCCTGGAGTACCCGGACGACCCGAAGGCCGCCTCCGACGCCGCGAAGTACGAGTTCCTGTCCGGCCGGGACTTCCTCGTCGCGCCCGTCTACCAGGACACCGAGGTCCGCGACGGCATCTACCTGCCGGAGGGCACCTGGATCGACTACTGGACCGGCCGCACCTACACCGGCCCGGCCACCGTCGACGGCTACCGCGCCCCGCTCGACACCCTGCCGCTGTTCGTCCGCGCCGGGGCGAACATACCGATGTGGCCGGGCATCCGCTCGTACGCCGACCGAACGGCGGACTCGCCGCTGGCCTGGGACGTCTACCCCCGCGGGCGGTCCTCCTTCGACCTCTACGAGGACGACGGCGTCACCCGCGACCACCGCACCGGCGCCTTCGCCCGGCAGCGGCTGACCGTCCGGGCGCCGCACACCGGCGGCGGTGACGTGACCCTCGACCTCGGCGCCCTGCGCGGCGACTACAAAGGCAAGCAGACGTCACGGCCCTACGACTTCACCGTCCACACGGGCTCGGCGCCGCGCGCCGTCCTCCTGGACGGGCGGGCGCTGCCGCGCGACGCCTGGTCGTACGACGCCGCCGACCGCGGCGGGGTCGTGCACGTGAAGACCCCGTCGCTCCCGACCGACCGCTCCTACCGGCTCGTGCTGAAGGGCACCAGCGCGGTCGGCGGCCGGGGCTGACCCCGCACACCGTCCCGCCGGCACCCCGGCGGGACGGTGTGCCCCGGGTCAGCCCCGGGGTACGACGTTCTCCGCCTGCGGCCCCTTCGGGCCCTGGACGACGTCGTAGCTGACCGGCTGGCCCTCCGTGAGCTCCTTGAAGCCCTGGCTCTGGATGGCCGAGAAATGGACGAACACGTCCGGGCCGCCCTCGTCCTGCGTGATGAAGCCGAAACCCTTTTCGGCGTTGAACCACTTCACCGTGCCTGTTGCCATCGGTGTCCATCTCTCCTCGACCGTCGCGGCGCGCGGTGGACGCACCGGGCTCCTCAGCCTTCCTCCCGGAACCGGCCCCCAGTCCATTCCTCACCCGTCCGTGGGCGGTTCGCGCGACATTCGGCGCAACGAGCGGCGGCCCGCCGTCATCCCCGTGCGGGTCCCAGCCGCCACAGCGAGGTGACCTCCGCGGCCCGGGCCGCGTGCAGCGGGTCCGTCGTGTCCCCGGCGCGCGGGTGGCGCGGCCGGGTGTCGAGCCGGTCCAGAACCCGCAGGCCCGCCGCCGAGACGGCGGCCGGCAACTCCTCGGGCGTACGCAGCCGAAGGTGCTCGGCCAGGTCCGACAGGACGAGCCAGCCCTCGCCGCCCGGTCGCAGACGGGCGGCGAGACCGCCCAGGAAGGCGCGCAGCATGCCGCTGTCCGGGTCGTAGACGCCCTGCTCCACGGCCGAGGCCGGACGGGCGGGCAGCCAGGGCGGGTTGCACACGATCAGGTCGGCGGAGCCCGGCGGGAAGAGACAGGGGCCCGTCACCTCGACGCGACCGGCCAGGCCCAGCCGGTGGACGTTCTCGCGGGCGCAGTCCAGCGCCCGTGGGCTGATGTCGGTGGCGACGACCTGTGCGCATCCCCGGCGGGCCAGGGCGGCGGCCAGCACGCCCGTCCCCGTGCCCAGGTCGAAGGCCGTGCCACGGCCGGCCCGGCGGGGCAGCGGCGCCCGGGCCACCAGGTCCACGTACTCGCCCCGGACCGGCGAGAAGACGCCGTAGTGCGGATGGATCCGGGCGCCGAGCGCGGGCACGTACACGCCCTTCTCGCGCCACTGACGGGCACCGAGCACGCCGAGCAGTTCCGTCAGCGCCACGACCCGGGGACTGCGGGGCGGCCCGTAGGCCTCGGTGCAGGCCCGGCGGACGTCCGGCGCCCGGCGCAGCGCCAGGCCGTGGTCGTCCTCCAGCAGGACCAGCAGACGGCCGAGGGTGCGGGCCCGGTGGCCGCGGGCCCGGCGGTGCGCGGCGAAGGCCTCGGACGGGCCGCCGGGCCCGGGGCCGGGCGGTGTGCGGTCGACGCGGCGGCCCAGCGCCGCCAGCAGGTGACGGGCGTTGTGGAAGTCTCCCCTCCACAACAGGCCCGTTCCCTCCCGGGCCAGACGGTGGGCGGTATCGGCCTTCATGCGGTCGTCGGCGACGACGATCCGCCGGGGGAGGGGGGCTCCGCTCTCGGAGTGCCAGGGGGCGGAGCGGGTGGTGCGGGCTTCGGTCCAGTGGAGCATGGACACGTCGGACGAACTCCTCGTGGTGGGACGTGCAGGGGCACGGCGCGCACCGCGACGAGGAGCGGCGGGAAGAGCCTGGGGACGGCTACCGCTCGCGCGTCGCGGCGCGGGAGGAGCGGTCGCCGAGCACCAAGCCCAGCACCATGCCCAGTGTCATGAACTGCCCTTTCCGCAGGCCCGAAGAGGAGAACGCACAAGGCTTGCACGACGGGTGCCGCCCGGGCAACGCGTTTTCACCGCCCGTGCGCGTCGTCCGCGTCCGTCGAGAACGCCACCTCGCGCTGCGCCTCCAGCTCCGCCAGGCGCTGGGCGAGCGCGGCGCGGCCCGCCTCGTAGGCGTCGCTGCCGAGGACGAGGCGGCGCGGGGCCGTCGGCTGGTCCGCGCAGTCGATGATGGCCCGGGCGGTCTTGACGGGGTCGCCGATGAGGCGCATGGCCTCGCCGGCCACCATCGCGCGGCGCATCTCGCCGAGGTTGGTCGCCTCGTACGCGGGCAGGGGCGTCGCCATGTCGAGGCTGCGGCCCGCGAAGTCCGTGCGGCCCGCGCCCGGTTCGACGAGGGTCACCTGGATGCCGAAGGGGGCGACCTCCTGGCCCACCGACTCGAAGAACCCCTCGATGCCCCACTTCGTGGCGTGGTAGAGGCTCAGCAGCGGGAACGCGATCTGGCCGCCGATGCTGGACATCTGGATGATCCGGCCCCCGCCCTGTTCCCGCAGGTGCGGCAGCGCCGCGCGGGCGACCTGGATCGAGCCGGTCAGGTTGGTGGCGAGC
>NZ_JBFAPH010000426.1:0-4503 GCF_040675635.1 Streptomyces sp. NPDC049577 | reverse complement strand
GCAGCTCCAGGCGGTTGAGGAGCTGGTCCTTGAGCGCGGGCCGGACCTCCATGTTGCGGGAGGCGGTGACGACGAGGTGCACGCCGTAGCCGAGAGCACCGCGTCCGGGGAGTCCGGAACCTGCGGGAAGAGGGAGGGGAGCGTTGCTGCTGTCACTCCGCCATGCTGCCAGGTTCCCGGAGGCGACCGGGAACCGTTGTCCACAGGCGGGGGCCGCCGGTCGTACGAATACGGGAATGGCGGAGGGTGTGTGCACGTTCTACCACCGGAATCACACCACCGAAGGAAGGGCACGAGCGTCGATGGGCACCGTGACGATGTACAGCACCACCTGGTGCGGCTACTGCCGCCGGCTGAAGAGCCAGCTGGACCGCGAGGGCATCTCCTACAACGAGATCAACATCGAGCTCGACGCCGACTCGGCCGCGTTCGTGGAGAAGGCGAACGACGGCAACCAGACCGTTCCGACCGTCCGCGTGGTGCCCGTGAACGGCGGCTCCGAGGTCGTCATGACCAACCCGAGCCTCGCCCAGGTGAAGCAGGCGCTCGGCGTCTGATCCGGCGCGGCGCGGAAACTTGCCGCGCTCCGTACGGCAGGGAACAGGAAGGCCCCGGGCGAGCGCCCGGGGCCTCCCCGCTTCCGGCTCGGTCCGCCGGTTACGGCAGCGGCTCGCCGTACCAGAGCTCGATCAGCCGGGCCGCGATCGAGATGCCCGTCGGCGGCAGCACCTCACCGGAGGCGAAGGCGGCCCGCAGCTCGTCCCGCGAGAACCAGCGCGCCTCGTGGATCTCCTCGCCGTCGACCTGGATCTCCGACGACGTGGCCCGCGCCATGAAGCCCAGCATCAGGCTGGACGGGAACGGCCAGGGCTGGCTGGCGACGTACTCGACGTCACCGACGACCACGCCCGCCTCCTCCGCCACCTCGCGGCGCACCGCCTGCTCGATGGACTCCCCCGGCTCGACGAAGCCCGCCAGCGTCGAGAAGCGGCCCTCCGGCCAGTGCATCTGGCGGCCCAGCAGCGCCCGGTCCTTCTCGTCCGTCACCAGCATGATCACGGCCGGGTCGGTGCGCGGGTAGTGCTCGGCGCCACAGGCGGGGCAGCGGCGGACGTGACCGGCCGCCGCGATCACCGTGCGCTCGCCGCAGCGCGAGCAGAAGCGGTGCAGCCGCTGCCAGTTCTCCAGGGCCACCGCGTGCACCAGCAGGCCGGCGTCGCGCGGGGACAGCAGCAGCCCCGCCTCCCGCAGCCCGGCCGGGCGCGCCGACTGGTCGATGCGGCCGGGCAGCGCGTCCTTCTGCAGGGCGAAGTACGCGACTCCGTCCTCGTCCTGCCCGAGGAAGTAGCGGTGCGTCTCCGTGACGGGCGCCTCGAACGCCGGCGTCATCACGAGCTCGGTGCGGCCGTCGGGGGTGTCGTCGATCAGCGCCTGACCGCCGGAGACCACGAAGACCCGCGTCGAGGGGTGGCTCCACGCCGCGGAGAGCCACGCCTCGTCGAGGCGGTGGTGCGCGGCGCGGTCGATGCCGCTCTCCCCGCTGAGCGTGATCGGACGGGCGGCTGCGCTGTCGGTCCAGGTGGTCACTGCTGCTTCCAACTCCCCCTACGAATGGTGATGTGCGTGCCGGCTGGGCGCCGGTGCGGGCGGGCTAGCGCTCGGACGTCGCCCCCGCGGACGTCGTCCCCGCCAGGTCCGTCCAGAGGTGGGCGGCCGTCTCCACGCCCTTCATGAGCAGGTCGAGCTCGACCTTCTCGTTGGGCGCGTGCCAGCCGTCCGACGGCACCGAGATGCCGAGGAAGAGGACCGGGGCGCCGAGCACGTCCTGCAGGTCGGCGGCCGGGCCCGAACCGCCCTCCCGCGTGAAGCGGATCTTCTGGCCGTCGAAGGCCTTCCCCATCGCCCGGACCACGGACTGCAGCGCCGGGTGGTCCAGCGGGGTCAGACACGGCCGGGTGGCGCCCCAGAACGTCACCTCGTGCCGGATGCCTTCCGGCAGGCGGTCCGCGACCCACTGTCGCACCGACTGCTGCACCTGGTCCGCGTCCTGCCCCGCCACCAGGCGGAACGACAGCTTCAGCTGGGCGGCCGAGGGGACGATCGTCTTGCCGCCGGGGCCCTGGTAGCCGCCGCCGATGCCGTTCACCTCGGCGGTGGGCCGGGCCCAGATCCGCTCCAGCGTGCTGAAGCCCGCCTCCCCCAGCGGGGCGTGCGAGTGGGCCGTGCGCAGCCAGCGCTTCTCGTCGAACGGCAGCTCCGCGAAGAGCTCGCGCTCCGCGTCACTGAGCTCGACCATGCCGTCGTAGAACCCCGGGATCGCCACCCGGCGGTCCTCGTCGTGCAGCGCCGCCGCGAGCCGCGCCGCCTCGGTCGCCGGGTTGGGGACCGCGCCGCCGAACGAACCCGAGTGGATGTCCTGGTCCGGGCCCCACAGGTCGATCTGGCAGTCGGTGAGGCCACGCATGCCCGTGCACACCGTCGGGGTGTCCTCCGACCACATGCCCGTGTCCGACACGATCACCGCGTCGCAGGCGAGGCGGTCGGCACGGGTGCGGACGAGCTCCGGGAAGTTCGGCGAGCCGGACTCCTCCTCGCCCTCGACGAGCAGCTTGAGGTTCACCGCCGGCGCGGTGCGGCCGGTGGCCGCGAGGTGCGCCCGGACCCCCAGTGTGTGGAAGAGCACCTGGCCCTTGTCGTCCGCCGCGCCCCGGGCGTACAGCCGGTTGTCCTTGATCACCGGCTCGAACGGGTCCGTGTGCCAGCCGTCCTCGCGGGCCGCCGGCTGGACGTCGTGGTGCCCGTAGACCAGCACCGTCGGCGCGCCCTCGTCGCCCGAGGGCCACTCCGCGAAGACCGCCGGGGCGCCCGGCGTCTCCCAGACCTCCACCGTCGGGAAGCCCGTCTCCGTCAGCTTCGCCGCCAGCCACTCGGCGCTGCGGCGGACGTCCGCGGCCCGGCCGGGGTCCGCGGAGACGGACGGGATCCGCAGCCACTCGACGAGATCGTCGAGGAAGGCACCGCGGTGACCTGCGATGTACGTGCGGACGGCGCTGTCCGGGGTGTTGCTCATGCCATCGAGCCTATCCGGCTCCCGGGGGCTGCCGGGACCCGGTTTCCGCATCCGGGGGCGCCGGGGGTCCGGCCATGAGGATTCGTTCGAGGGCTGGGCGATCGGGGAGGTGCGGGGGGCTCACCGTTTCGCCGGTCCGTACGTAGACGAAGGCCGCTGTCACCGATGACAGCGGTACGTTCTGGCGTTCCGCCCAGGCCAGGCGGTAGATCGCCAGCTGGAGGGGGTCGGCCGTGCGGGCGCGGGTGGTCTTCCAGTCGACGATCTCGTACCGGTAACCCTGCGGGGTGCTCTCCCGGTACACCGCGTCGATCCGGCCCCGGATCACCCGGCCCGCGAGGGTGACCTGGATCGGCACCTCCACGCGGTACGGCGTGCGGCGGGCGTACGGAGTGCGCTCGAACGCCTCCTTGAGCGCCGCCAGGTCGCGCTCGTCCGCGATCTCCGGCTCGTCCTCCGCGCCGCCGGGCAGTTCGTCCGGGCCGAGCAGCGGCAGGGTGAGCTCCTCGTAGCGGGACTCCACCCAGGCGTGGAAGCGGGTGCCGCGGCGGGCGGCGGGCTGGGGGGCGCGCGGCATGGGGCGTGCCAGGTCGCGCGCGAAGGCCTCCGGGTCGGCTGCCAGGCGCACGAGCTGGGAGGCGCTGAGCGCGGGTGGCAGGTGCACATCGCGGACCGTCGCACGGGCGCGGCGGAGCTCCCCGGCGAGCGCCTCCAGGTCTCGGTCCCAGGAGGCTATGAGGCGCTCCTCCTCGGGGGTGCGCAGGGGATGTGGGATGGGGGCGGGTCCGGGGCGGGCGGGGCCGGCCGCCGGCGACTGCGGGCGCGTGGTGGACAGCTCCTCCCATGACGGCACGTCTTCTTCCGGTTCTTCTTCCGGTTCTTCTTCCGGGAGATCCTCGGGGTCCGGCCGGTCCGGGTCGTGTGTCTCCTGCGGGGGGTGCGGAGCCGCAAGGTGCGCCAGGACCGCCTCCGCCGCCGCTCGGCGGCGGGTCAGGGACGTCGGGTCCAGGGGCAGGGGCCAGGAGTGGTCCAGGGAGGACTCGGCGAGGGCCGGGTTCTCCTCGTCGGCTGCCGGTGGCTCCGCCCAGTGCTCGATCTCGCCGTGGCCCGCCTCGCAGTGTTCCCGCAGGGCCTCCAGGAACGCGGAGGGGCCCCGGGGGCGCTTCTGGCTCGGGCCCCACCAGTGCCCCGAGGCCAGGAGCAGGGAGCGGGGGCGGGTGAACGTGACGTAGCCGAGACGGAGTTCCTCGGTGTGCTGGTGCTCCTTCATCGCTGTTTTGAAGGCCGTGAGGCCCTTGGTGTCCCAGGCTGTGACGTCGGGGAGGGTCGCGGCGTCACCGCGCAGGGCGTGCGGGAGGACCTTGGGCTGGGCACCCGGCTGACCTTCGCACGGCCGCGCGTCGGGGAGACGCACACCGCCCGTGTCACGGACG
>NZ_JBFAPH010000425.1:0-4505 GCF_040675635.1 Streptomyces sp. NPDC049577 | reverse complement strand
GGTCTGACGCTCGGCCGGATCGCGCACCTCGTCCACGGGCGCCTCTTCCCCGGCACCGGCGAGGAGGCACGGTCGTGAGCGCACGGCCGGGGTGCCCGTGGCGGCGATGGTGCTGCTCGGTCTGGCCGGTTCCGCGCTCGCCGTGCGCCGCATCACCTCCGTCGACCCGCTGACCGCCCTGGGAGCCGCCCGATGACCGCCTTGGCGCTGGAAGACGTCACCCTCACGCACCCCGACGGCGACGGCCGGCTGACCGCCCTGGACGCGGTCTCGCTGACCGTGGCCCCCGGCGAGCTGATCGCCGTCGTCGGGCCGTCCGGCTCGGGCAAGTCCAGCCTGCTCGCCGTGGCGGCCACGCTGCTGCGCCCGGACTCCGGGCGGGTCGTCCTCGCCGGCCGGTCCGCCGGCGAGCTGACCGAGCGGGAGCGCACCCGGCTGCGGCGCGAGCACGTCGGCATCGTCTTCCAGCAGTCCAACCTGCTGCCGTCGCTGACGGCCGTGGAGCAGCTCCTGGCCGTCGAGCACCTGCGCGGCGGCGACGTGCGCGCCGCACGGATCCGAGCCGCCGCCCTGCTGGCCTCCGCCGGCCTGGCCGGGGACCGGCACGGGCGCCGCCCGCACCAGCTGTCCGGCGGCGAGCGCCAGCGCGTGAACATCGCCCGCGCGCTGTTCCCCGGCCCGTCCGTGCTGCTCGTGGACGAGCCGACGTCGGCCCTGGACCACGAGCGGGGCGCCCGCGTGATGGACCTCCTGGCGGAGGTCACGCGCGAGCACGGGACGGCGACGGTCCTGGTGACGCACGACCGCGAGCTGCTGGACCGCGCGGACCGGGTCCTGGCGATGACGGACGGCCGTCTGGCGCCCGCCTGACCCGCTGGGGAACCGTCACTCGTTGTGCGCGTACAGCTTCAGCACCGGGACGCCCACCTTGTGGCGGGCGCGCGAGGCCCAGTCGCGGTGGAAGAACTCCTCGACGAGGTGCGGGGCGGTCAGGACGATCACCTCGTCCGCGCCGGTCTGCTCGACGACCGAGCGCAGGACGTCGAGCGGGTGCCCGCCGATGATCTGGCCGACGGCCTCGCAGCCCGCGTCCCGCAGGGAGCGCAGCGAGTGTTCCAGGGCGAGCGTGGCCGGCGGGACGGCCTCCTCGCCCTCGGGCTCGTCCGCCTCGTGGACGGCCTGTTCCAGCTCGCCGAGGGCGACGTCGTCGATGGCGCGCAGCAGCCGGTCCTCGTTGCCTCTGGGCCGCATGAGGACGACGAAGGACAGATCGTCGTCATGAAGGGTGGTGACGAACTCGACATCCGCCGGGGACAGCGGCTGCTCGATCATCAATACGCTCGTGAACACGGTGGGCGCCCTTCTTCCATGTGGGCCACCGGGCCCAACAGAAACCATCCTGCGCGTGCTCCCCGTGAGCCCGCCTGTTTCCTTCCCGTGCCCACGGGGGAGCGTTTGACTCAATTCTGCCCGCCGGAACGCAACCGGAACGGTGAATTCCGCCGATTGTCAGACCCGGCGGTAGCTCGTGAACAGGAAGCCCTCCTCCTCCAGGACCGAGGAGAGCGCGAACCGCTCGGGCACGGACAGCGGCGGGCCGTCCATGATGCGCGGCGCGGTGCCCGTGGCGACGACGGGAGCCAGGGACAGACACATCTCGTCGAGCACCCGGGCCGCCGCGAAGTGCCCCAGCAGCCGCGGGCCGCCCTCCGTGAGCAGCCGCTTCAGGCCACGGGCGGCCAGCTCCTCCAGGACCCGCGCGGGCTCGACGCCCCGCCCCTCGCCCGCCACGACGACCTCCGCCCCGGCCGCGCACGCCGCCTCGACGCGCTCGCGCGGCGCGGCGGCACCCGTCAGCACGAGCGTCGGCACCAGCGGCGCGGTGAACAGCGGGAGCGAGAAGTCCAGGTCGAGCCCCGCGCTCACGACCGCGATCACCGGCGCGGGCGCCTGGCCGAGCGCCGCGCGCCGCGCCGCGAACGCCTCCCGGGCGCGCGCGGGCCGGTACGCCTCCTGCCGCACGGTCTCGGCGCCCACCACGATCGCGTCGGCGAGGGCGCGCAGGGTGCCGAAGATCCGCATGTCGGCGGGCGAGGAGAGCGGGTGGGAGCGGCCCTCGTGATGGGCGGCGCCGTCGAGCGAGGAGACCATGTTGGCCCGCAGCCACACGCCGCCCTCACCGCCCGCCCCGTCGGGGTAGGCGTAGAAGTCGGCGAGTTCGTCCAGCCCCCACTCCCGGTCGTCGAGGTCGGAGGGGCTGAGCGGGGAGGGGAACAGGCGTCGCATAGGCCGCAGTGTGACATGGCTCGCCCTCCGCGCGGCGGGACGGTCCCGTTCAGCGGCTACGCTGGATCGCTGTGTCGTCCTCCACCGCATCCCCCGCCGGCGCCACCGGCTCGATACCCGCGCAGCGCACCGCCGCCGCCGCGCCCGTGGCGCTGACCTCGCGCACCCCGCACGTCCCCGCCGACCGTCTGGTCGCCGAGATGGTGCCGCCCCCGCGCTTCGACTCCGTGCGGTTCGAGAACTACATACCCGACCCGAACCGGCCCAGCCAGTCCGAGGCCGTCCGGACGCTCGGCGGCTTCGCCGCCGGCGTGGGCGGCGGACCGGCCGGCGACACCGGCCGCAAGCGCTGGTTCCGCCGCGAGAGCAAGCCCGCGGTGCCGGCCGGCCCGCGCGGCGTCTACCTCGACGGCGGCTACGGCGTCGGCAAGACCCACCTCCTGGCGTCCCTCTGGCACGCCGCCCCGGCCGCGCCCGAGCAGAAGGCGTTCGGCACGTTCGTGGAGCTGACCAATCTCGTCGGCGCGCTCGGCTTCCAGCAGACCGTCCAGACGCTCGGCAGCCACAAGCTGCTGTGCATCGACGAGTTCGAGCTCGACGATCCGGGCGACACGGTCCTCGTCTCCACGCTGCTGCGCAGGCTCGTCGAGGCGGGCGTGGCGCTCGCCGCGACCTCCAACACGCTGCCCGGCAAGCTCGGCGAGGGCCGCTTCGCCGCCGCCGACTTCCTGCGCGAGATCCAGGGCCTGTCCGCGCACTTCCAGACGCTGCGCATCGACGGCGAGGACTACCGCCACCGCGGCCTGCCGGAGGCGCCCGCCCCGTACGACGACGACACGGTCCGGCGCGTGGCGCACGCCACGGAGGGCGCCTCGCTGGACGCCTTCCCCGACCTGCTGGAGCACCTCTCGAAGGTCCACCCCAGCCGGTACGGCGCGCTGTGCGACTCGGTGCGGGCCGTGTGCCTCACCGGCGTCGAGCCGGTGCCCGACCAGTCGACCGCCCTGCGGCTCGTCGTGCTCGCCGACCGGCTGTACGACCGGGAGGTGCCGGTGCTGGCCTCGGGACGGCCGTTCGACGAGCTGTTCAGCGAGGAGATGCTCAAGGGCGGCTACCGGAAGAAGTACTTCCGCGCCATCTCGCGCCTGACGGCGCTGGCGCGCGACGCAAAGCCGCTGGCCGCGGAGTAATTTGCTTGATCGTACGGGGGCCTTGCCCCCGTGCCCCCGGCTTGCGGCGCGATTCGACACCGCCGGCCCGGTCGCACTGGGCAGAGCACCGCTGCGGCGGGAAAGGACCGGGGGCTGACGCCCCCGCCCCCCGGTGATGGCCACCGGACAGTCGCTACCGCCGTGCGCTCAGCGCGCACGCCAGCGTTGTGGCTCCCGCCGCGAGGGCGGCCGCGGCCGCCAGCGGCAGGACCGGCACCGTGACCGTGCCGTCCAGGGAGCCCGTGACCAGGCCGGTCACGGCCGCCCGGGCCGGGGAGACCGCCGGGAACAGGACGACGAAGGCCGCGAGGATCGTGGCCGGCACCGACCGGGCGGTGCTCCGCAGCAGTGGCCGGTTGCACAGCGCGCCCACGGCCGTGCCGAGCAGGGCGCAGGTCAGGGCAGCGGCCAGCCCGGCGCCGGCGGCGGCGCCCAGGGGGACGCCGACCTGACGGTCGGCGCTGCGCGGATCGCTGATCGCGGCGATCACCGCGCTGCCGGCCAGCGCCAGGACCAGGGAAGCAAGCAGCGCGGTGAGCACCGCCGCGAGATGCGCGCGCCACGCCCCGGCCGCGGCGGCGGCGCAATCCCGGGCGGCGTCCGGCTCGTTGGTCACGCACACCCTTACCAGCCAGGCCGCGACGGGCAGCACGGCAGTGGCCCCCCAGCCGAGGGAGTCCAGGACCGGTTCGCCGGGCCGGAGGCCGACCGCGAGGAAGGCGCCGTAGAGCAGCAGCGGCGGGAGCCAGCGGTGCGAGCGCAGCAGCAGTTCGGTCTGGTAGCGGACGAGGGCGGGCAGGGCGCGCATGTCAGTGCTCCTCCGGGGTCACCGCGCGGACGTGCCACGCGGGGCAGGCGGTGAGGAGTGCCCTCAGCAGCGCGTCCGACTGGGCGGCGGGCACGGTCAGCCGCACGCCCGCGCCGCCGGGCAGCGGCTCGTGGGACGGGTCTCCGGGCAGGCCGGGCGGCGGCGGGCCGCCGTCCGGGCTCTCGGCGTCGATCCGTACG
>NZ_JBFAPH010000424.1:0-4507 GCF_040675635.1 Streptomyces sp. NPDC049577 | reverse complement strand
GATTCCGCCCGGCAGCGGGCGTGGTTCCCCGGAGATTCGTACGTCCACCGGCAGGCCGGCGAAGGCGAACCGGTCGATCAGCGGGCTGAGCCTGCTCAGGCTCGGCTGGGGTGACAGATCCGTACCGTAAGGCTCGTCGTCGCCGTTCTGCGCGGGGGCGAGCAGGCCGAGCAGGTGCCGCAGCTCGGTCATCGCGTTCCGTCCGGCGCTCTCGACCGCGCTCATCGCGGCCGCGGCCTCGTCCGGCATGGTGGCCAGCACCTCGCGGGCGGCACCGGCCTGGACCACCATGAGGCTCACATTGTGGCTGACGATGTCGTGGAGGTCCGCCGCGATCCGGGCCCGCTCGGCGTCGACCGCCGTCCGTGCCGCGCTCTCCCGTTCCCGCTCCAGCAGCCAGCCGCGCTCCTCGAGCGCCGACCGGTGGCGCCGCCGTGCCCGGGCGAGGGCCGCGCCCAGCCAGCCGGCGACAGCGCACGCCGCCGCCAGCGCCACGACCAGCCACCCAACCCCTGAACTCCACACCCCGTCAGCCTCGCAGCCCCGCCCCGTGATCGACATCATCCCCAGGGCCCAGCTCCGTACATCCCCGGGATGACGGGCCCGTACGGTTACATCCGGGGAGGGACGCCGCCCCGCCCCACCGATCCTAGGTTCGTGCCATGACTCATGATCCCGGCAGTTCGCAGCAGGTCGTCGTGCGACTGGACGGCGTACACAAGGAATACGGCGACGCCAAGGCCCTGAACGGCATGTCCCTGGAGATCCGCCCGGGGGAGGCGGTCGCTGTGATGGGGCCTTCCGGTTGCGGCAAGTCCACCCTGCTCAACATGGTCGCGGGCCTGGACCGGCCGACGTCCGGCACCGTCGAGGTCCACGGCCAGGACCTCGGCAAGCTGAACGAGACCGGGCTGGCCCTGTTCCGGCGGCGGCACATCGGCATGATCTTCCAGTTCTTCAACCTCATCGACGACCTCCCCGCACTGGACAACGTGGCGCTGGCCGCCCAGCTGACCGGGACCTCGGCCCGGCAGGCGCGCCGTCGTGCGCTGGAACTCCTCGACGAACTCGGCGTCGCCGACCGCAAGGACACCTATCCGGCCGCGCTGAGCGGCGGGGAGCGCCAGCGGGTCGCCGTGGCCAGGGCGCTGATGAACCGTCCGGCCCTGCTGCTGGCCGACGAGCCGACCGGTGCCCTGGACAGCCGCTCGGGCGAGCAGGTGATGGACCTGCTGATCGACCTCAACCAGATCGGCCAGACCCTTTTGATCGTCACTCACGACCCGCATCTGGCCACCCGCTGCGCCGGCCGTCTGATCGAGGTGGCCGACGGCCGGGTGGCCCGCGAGAGCGCGCTGGAGCCGACCGCATGAGCGCCGTGTGGCCGGCCGCGCGCGCGACCGTGAAGCGCCGCAAGCTCCAGACGGCCGTCATAGGACTCGTCGTCCTGTGCTCCACCACGACGATCCTGCTCACGCTGACCCTGCTGAGCGCCGCCTCGGCGCCCTTCGAGCGGGCCTTCGGCCAGCAGCGCGGCGCGCATGTGGTGGCGGCCTTCGACCGGGCCAAGGTCTCGGACGCCCAGCTGGTGCGCACCGCCGGGCGGCCGGGCGTGCGGGCCGCCGCGGGCCCGTACCTCCAGGCCACCGTCGACATACCCCAGCAGTGGCTGTGGGTGCCGTCCGGCCCCCTGACGGTCGTGGGCCGGGCCGATCCGGCGGGCTCCGTGGACCGCATCCGTCTCCTGGAGGGCCGCTGGGCCACCGCGCCCGGTGAGACCGTCGTCAACTGGCCCGGCCAGGGCACCCCCGGCCCGGACAAGCTGGGGACGAAGCTGACGGTGCGCGGCGCCCCGGCGCTCACCGTCGTCGGCTTCGCCACCAGCATGAGCAAGTCCGCCGGCGCCTGGGTCGCACCCGCACAGATGGCCGCGCTGCACCCGGCCTCGGTCCAGATGCTCTACCGCTTCACCGAGTCCGCCACCGACCGGCAGGTCCGGGACAGCCTGGCGGCGGCCACCGCCGGGCTGCCCACCGGCTCCCTCACCACCACGCAGTCCCACCTCGCGCTCAAGAGGGCCTTCTCCGCTGTCGCCGACTCCTACCTCCCGTTCCTGACGGTCTTCGGCGTCCTCGGCCTGCTGGTCTCCGTCCTGATCGTCGGGAACGTGGTCAGTGGCGTGGTCGTCTCCGGGTACCGGCACATCGGGGTGCTCAAGGCGCTGGGTTTCACACCGAACCAAGTGGTCGCGGTGTACCTCACGATGGTCTCGGTACCGACGGTCGCCGGCTGCGTCACCGGCACCCTGACCGGCGGCGCGCTGGCGCAGCCCGTCCTCCGGGACGCCTTCAGCGGCATCGAGACCGGCAGTGCGTCCATCGGCGTCAGCCCCTGGGCGTACGCCGTCTGCCTGCTCGGCATGCCCGCCCTCGTCCTCCTCGCCGCGCTGGTTCCCGCGCTCCGCGCGCACCGGCTCTCCGCGGCCCGGGCGATCAGCGCGGGCAACGCGCCTCGGACCGGGCGCGGGCTGCGCGTCCAGCGGTGGCTCGGCGGTACGCGGCTGCCGCGCGCCGTGAGCCTGGGCCTGGGCCAGCCCTTCGCCCGCCCGGGCCGCACCGTCATGACGATGGCGGCCATCGTCCTCGGCGTCACGACCGTGACGCTGACGACCGGCCTGACCAGCACCATGGTCGCGTTCGGGAAGCACGGCCAGAACAACGGCGCGGCCTGGGTGAACGTGGAGGCGGGCAGGCCCGGGCTCGACCAGAAGGCCACGAAACTGAGCGACCGCGAGATCGAGGAACGGCTGCGGTCCCTTCCCGGCGCGGACCTGGTGACCGCCCGCGCCCTCACCACCATCCGCCTGGCGGGGTACACGCAGACCGTCTTCGCGGACTTCTACCGCGGCGACACCGAGATGTACGACTCCGAGATCGTCAAGGGGCACTGGCCGAACGGGCCGGGCGAGGCGGCAGCCGCGCCGGCGTTCCTGAAGCAGCACGGGCTCACGGTCGGCGACCGGGTCACCCTGTACCTGAACGGCAGGCAGGCACAGGTCACCGTCGTCGGTGAACTCATCGAAGGCAACCCCCGCGCCATCGAGTCCACCTGGCAGACCCTGGCCCGGCTCGACCCGGACCTCAAGGCCATCGAGTACACGGTCGAACTCGCCGACGGCGCCGACGCCGAGGCGTACGCCGAAGCGGCCAAGGCACTGGACCCGGGCCTCTACGTGCTGCCCGGCGCCTCGGCGAACACCACCACCACGACCGTCGTCGGCGTGTCGGTGGTGTTCACCGTGCTGCTGACGGTCGTCGCGGCGCTGGGCGTCTTCAACACCGTTCTGCTGAACACCCGGGAACGCCGCCGCGACCTGGGCATGCTCAAGTCGGTCGGCATGACGCCACGCCAGGTCACGATGATGACCGTGACGTCCGTGGCGGGCCTGGGCGCGGTCGGCGGGCTGCTGGGGATACCCCTCGGCATCGCCGTGCACCGGCTGCTCGTGGACCACGTGGGAGTGGCCGCGTTCCCGGAGTCCATGAAGGACGTCTGGCACGTGCCGCAGCTGACAGCACTGGCCCTTGCGGGGGTGGTGATCGCCGTCCTCGGCGCACT
Organism: Streptomyces sp. NPDC049577; assembly: GCF_040675635.1. Taxonomy (NCBI): domain Bacteria; kingdom Bacillati; phylum Actinomycetota; class Actinomycetes; order Kitasatosporales; family Streptomycetaceae; genus Streptomyces; species Streptomyces sp. NPDC049577. The sequence goes on along the minus strand of NZ_JBFAPH010000424.1, from coordinate 889 downwards.
GGTCCCGGCCCGCTCGGCGGCGCGGCTGACGATCGCCACGGTGCTGCACAACGAGTAGGCCGTCCGCCCCCGCGGCGCGCACCTCGGCCGTCCGTCACGGCGGTGTGTGCCTCCGGCCGGGAGCCGAGGGGGCGGTGCCACCCCCTCCTCATCCCCGTGGTCTCCCCTAGCGCGGGGGAGCTTGGTGCCGGTACAGGTCCGGTGGACGGCGGCTGCCGCGGCTCGGAAGGCGTCGCTGCCGGCCGCGTGGTCGCTGTGGCGGTCGGGTGAGAAGGCGATGTACGGCGGGCCGACCGCCGGGTAGCGGTCGAGGTGGGCGAGTTCCCGTGCCGCCACTGATCGGCCCGTTCAGGCGGTCGGCTGCGGGACACCGTTCCCGGTGCGCGCGGACCTCAGATCAGCGGGGTGATCTGTTCCTCGATCCCCAGGAGCGCCCGGCCGTACAGCTCGCTCGCCACCGCCGGGTTGGTCATGGCGTGCCGGCTGGCGGTCTCCTGGTCGCGCCACATGCGCTGCAGGGGGTTGGCCTCGGCGAAGCTGCCGGCGCCGTGGAGGTTGAGCAGGATGTCCAGTGCCTCGCGCGAGCGGCGGGCGACGGTGGCGGTGTCCATGCGTACGCGAGCCCGGTCGAGCAGGGGCATGCACGTGCCGCTCGCCGCCCAGTTGTCGATGTCGTCGGCCGCGCGCATCAGGTGCAGCGCGGCGGTGTCGACGAGCTGGGCGGCCTCGGCGAGCTGTATCTGGGTGGAGGACGCTGCACGGGCCTGCGCGAAGAATGTGTGCGACAGCGGACGGCCCTTGGCGAGGGACTCCGTCACCAGCTCCAGCCCACCGCGGGCCATGCCCACCTGGGGACCCACCAGCACCGAGGAGAGCACCGGCACGAACG
>NZ_JBFAPH010000423.1:0-4528 GCF_040675635.1 Streptomyces sp. NPDC049577 | reverse complement strand
CCCCAGCTGGGGTGGGCGGGCAGGGGGACAAAGTCCTGTGAGCGCCGCCACGCGCGCGGCGCCCGGGCCCGGGGAGGCCCCGGACGGCAAGGCCGCCCGGGGCCCCCGTGCGTCCGGGGCTATCTCGCCGGGCACTGCTTCCAGGCCAGGTGGTAGATCGTGTTGATGTCCCCGTCGGTCGAGTCCATGGTCATGAAGCTCGTGGTCTTCGTCGGGTCCGAACTGCCGGCGTTCACCCGCAACTCGGTGTTGATGTTGAAGTTCCGCTGTTCCCCGCAGGGGGCCCAGACCAGGGCCGCGACGTCGACGGCGTCCGTCGCCTGCCAGTTGTCGCCGAAGAACCCGTTGAAGCTGTGGCTGATCGGCGTGGTCTGGTGGGAGCCCTGGAAGTAGTACGAAGCCTTCTCGGTGCCGGTGGCGCCCGGTTCGAGGTGCGCGAAGCCGCGGTAGTCGGCGCCGGCGATCGCGTAGGTGAAGCCCTGGGGCACGTGCACGATCAGGTTGAGCTGGCAGTTCTTGCGGAAGTCGGTGGGCTTGGCGCCGACGCCCACCTGGGCCAGGTAGTCGCTGTAGGTGACGGTGAAGGCCGTGTTGTCGGGTGAGACCGCGACGGCTGCGGTCCCCGCGGGACAACCGGACCCGTTGACCGTCGCGATCTCGATCACGATCTTGTCGGGGGGCGGGTTGGTGATGACGGAGGGGTTGTGCGTGGACAGCGGCGCGGCCAGTAACGCCGCGATCGCGCCAGCCGTGAACAGACCGCCGGGCATGAGTGGCTCCAATCGAAGGGCCATGGATCACGGGAGGTCATGTACCTGCCAATTCAACAGCCCGGGGGCTGCGGGCGCTCGCATCATAGGGAGGGGTCCGGCCGTTGGCCATACTCCGCGCCACGCGATCCCGCCGGGGCGCCTCCTGGCGCCCTTCCGGCAGGTCGCGCGCCCACCGCACGAGTGATGCCCGATCTGGCCGAAACTCGTTGCCGGCCCCGTCTGCGCTGGTCACCCCGGCGGTGACCACCGCCAACCGGTTGCCTTCCCACGGCTTTTTCCGCACGCGGGCTTTTAGTCAGGACTAAAGGTGGCATCCTCTTCTTCAGGAGCCCGGCGCACGACAGGCCGTTCAACGGCCCTGTCCCCGTGCGCGTTTCGCGGGCATGACGGCTAACAGGAGGTGGGCGATGGCCTGGCGACAGACCGCGGAAGGTGGCCGCGCCACGAAGGCGGCCGGCGAGAGACTCGCCCGGCAGGCCACGGCGTCGCTCGCGGGACTCCTGGCCGAACGCGGCATGACCCGCAAGGACCTGGCGGACTGCATGGGCGTCTCGCCGGGCCGGGTCAGCCAGATCCTCTCCGGCGGGGAGAACCTCACCCTGCGCTCCCTCGCCGCCGTCGCCGAATCGCTCGACGCCCGGGTCGAGATCACCTTCTACGACCCGCCCGAGCAGCGCGACCACACCCCGCCGGACCTCGAGTCCGCGCTGTGCGAGCCGGATCCCGTGGGCTCCCTCGCGCCGTCACCCCACCGCTGAACCGCTCGCGGCGTCCCGCGACCGCCTCGGGCCGCCGACGCCGCCCCCGCCGCCGCCCCGGCCGTTCGGACGGTCCGGTCCGCCCGGCGTCTTCGGGGCTTCCTCCCCGGTGAAGCGGCGCCGGAGTCCGAGGATCTTGCCGGCGTCGCTGCGCTTGCCGTGGGCGTGCTCCAGCTCCAGCAGCCCCTTGAGGTAGCGCTCGGCCTCGCCGAAGGCCCGCCGCACCTGCCGGGTCTCCTCCCGCGTGGGCCGGCGGCCGTGTTGCTGGCAGACCTTCTCGACCTTGGTCTCGAGCGTGATCCACTTCTGGGCCGCGGTGCGCACCTCGCGGTACCGGTCGTTGATCTCCCGGCGGAGGGCGGCACGCGCCCGGACCGGGCGTCCGGGGACGTCCACGCGCAGCAGCAGGTGCTGCTGGACCGCGGCGGCGAACGCGTCCAGGTCCCAGCAGTCGCGGAAGCCGGCGGCCATGCGCTCGCACCAGTCGGCCCGGTCGGTCCGCAGCCGCTGCGCGAGCTGGGCGAGGAGCAGCGAGTTGCCCAGGGTCAGCACGGCCATCACGGCCCGGCCGCCGCCCTGGTCGCCCCGGCCCCGGGGGACGACGCCCGAGCCCGCCACCACGCCCACGGCGACCGGGGGCACACTCGATGCGTGCGGCAGCAGCAGCCCGCTGGCCAGCGCGGCCATGCCGGATGTCCACAGCACGGCGGCGACCGTCAGGGCCGCCGAGCGCACGGTGCCGAGCAGCCGCCCGTCCTCGCGGTACCGGAAGACCAGGCTGACCCAGGTCACCGGTGCGCAGACGAGGGCGGGCAGCACCCACTCGGAGATGACGGACGCCTGGTCCCCTGCCAATTCGGCTCCCACGACAGCTCTCACACGGCGCCCCACCGGACGACCCGACGATGTTCCCACCACGGCCCGTCACGGCGTGCGACGATCCGCGGAAGCCCCACAGCGACCGAACGAATCACGCCACGTCATATGTCCCTGTGTTCACCGCCGTTGCTAGGAGATGGCGGCACCACTGGGGATGGCGGCGATGGCCACCGGGGACACATTCACGATCTTGTTCCAGGCGAAGTAGTACTTGTCCATCGCGGCCGGGCTGGTGATCCAGCGCTTGACGCCGTTGCTGATCAGGTAGACCTCGGGGGCGTTCGGGGCCTTGCCGAGGAAGGCGCCGTCGGAGAGCGCGCCACCGTCCGGGATGCTGCCGATGTCGATGACGGACTGGATGCCGTTCCAGTCGCGGAACAGGTTGTTGTAGGTGGCGGGGTTGGGTATCCAGCGGCGTCTGCCGTCGAGGACGAGGTAGACGGCGGGGCCGTTCACGGGCTTGACGCGCATGCCGTTGAGCTCGGGTCTGTCCTGCAGCACCTGCGCGGAGGGGCCGTGCGCCGCGCTCGTGCGGGTCGTGTCGTCCGCGGCCACGGCCGCGGGAGCGGCCGTCAGGGCGGCCGCGGAGGCGAGGGTGAGGGCCAGTGCACCGATCCAGGAACGGGTGGTCACGGTTTTTTCCTCTACGGATGTGAGGGCGGCCGGGTGTGCGGGGCACTCCCCGGCCTCGGCCGCCTGACAACCTCGTGGCGCCGTGCCCGGATGTCAACGTCCCTTCCCGCGCGCGACGGCCCGGTCGGCGCTTCTCCGCCAAGAGCGCCGGCCGGGCCGTCCTGCCCCGCCGATCCGTGTCAGAAGCGGCAGATGCCGCCGATGCCCTGCGCCGGGGCCCCGGCGATGCCGGGCGGCAGGACGCGGACGTCGGCGCCGGTGAGCAGCGCGGACCGGACGGCCACGTCGGCCAGCCGGGCCCGGACGACCGGGCCGGTGCCGGGCTGGAAGTCCTCGCGGAGTTCGCCGACCTCGGTGCCGTTGGGGCCGAACCAGGCGGTCCGGTCGTCCTGGGGGTCGTTGACGACGATCAGGGTGCCCATCCGGCTCTCCGCCAGGGCACCGAGCGTCCAGCGGACGCCGTCCACGGCGTGCCCGCGGATCCCGCGCTCGTCCTCCAGCCGGCGCAGCAGCGTGGTGGTCTGCTCCCGTCCGAAGCGGGCGGCCTCGGTCAGCCGCTGGGTCTCGCGCTCGGGCGCCGGGCGGTCCTCACCGCGGCCGCCGCCGACCTGGCCGACCGTCACGTCGCGCCGGACCCACTGGGGCAGGTGCTTCTCCAGGTACTGCCGGGCACGCACGTCGCCGGCGAGGAGCAGCAGCCGGGCGGAGACCTCGGACAGGCCTGCCGCGACGGCGTCGGCGGCCGCGGCCGCGTTGTGCTCCCAGGAGTCCTCGGCCCGGTGCTGGAACCGCATCTGGGACATGCCACCCATGGCGGGCTTGACGATCTCGTCGTCCGGGCCGTCGACCGAGCGGTGGACGGGCTCGACGGCGCCCTCCTGGTAGAGCCTGAGGTCCGCGCCGGTGCGGTCGACGACGGCGACCACATGGGCCGGGCGGTCCTGGCGCCATTCCAGCAGGGGCAGCAGATGGGGCAGCGGCGCCGTCTCGGCGCGGTCCCCCGTGCGGGCCCCGGGCGTCTCGGCGACGTGCCGCACATCGCCGTCGGAGGCGAAGGCCGCCAGGACGCCGGTGCCGGGCAGGGAGTCCAGGACGCGCGCGCTCAGCGCGTTCAGCGTGGCCCGCTCGGCGCCCTCGTCGGCCAGTCGCCGGGCGAGGGCGTTCCAGCGGGCCCCGGCCTCCTCGCCGCGCTCGGGGCGCGGGTCGCGGTCGAAGTAGACGGAGAGGAAGGGGCCCGGCGCGTCCAGGAGGTCGCGCAGGGTCCCGGTGTCGGTCCGAGGGACTGTGGTCATGGAGGTCCTCCTTCGATGGGCCGGGCGCGTTCGCGCCGGGCTGTCTGCCCGGACGCCTGCGCGCCATTCCCCGGGCGCTCGGAACGCTCCGTAACCAGCATCGGCCCCCGTCGGCCGTCCGGCCACCCGGATGGCCGACGGGCAGGTGGGGCCGTCAGGGGGCCGCCCGGGCGCCGCTCCGTCCGGCCGAGGG
>NZ_JBFAPH010000422.1:0-4599 GCF_040675635.1 Streptomyces sp. NPDC049577 | reverse complement strand
GTCAGCCATCGCCATCGCCGCCCTCCTCCGGTTCCGGCGCCGGGGTCCCTTGCCACCCAAGTCGGGGCTCCATTCGCTGGGTTGTTGCGGCTCCCGTGCGGTAGTCGCCATGCGGATGCCAGGCAGGGGCCTGCGGGCGCTCATGGCCGCCCGCGCGCGCTGTGCCTGTTGAGCTCGCGCAGCCTCTTTCGGAGAGCCTCTTGAGGGTGGCGCCAGGCCCGAACGCTTAGCGTTCCGGTACCCATGACCATTGCTTGTCGTGGGGGAGCCGGCTCAGACAGATCTGTGGTGAGCGCCCGGTAGTCGAGGAACCGCCTCGTTCCGCACCGTGTACAGGTCTTTACTCCACCACCACTCGCCCACACATGATCCGGAGAAGGGCACGTACCTTTGACTGCGGCAAGCGGGGGCATCACGGGTGTGCCGTCCGAAGATGCCGTCCCATCGCCACAATCGTGGCCCTCGCCGCGCGGTTGTCATCTCGCCGGACGGCGTCCCAATGCCTGGCCTTGATCTCTTGGCATTTCGGGCAAGCCCATTTCCTGGGCTCTTCCACTGCCTCGTCGACCGTGCCTTCCAACCAAACCTCCAGACCTCTCAAGCGCTGGCCCCAGCAGCCCGGTGCTCCCCGAGCTTGACTCTCGGCCAGCAAGGAACCAGCACATGCACTTATGTATATGAGTCATGCGCCACGAGCGTCCCGCGACTCCTGTACATGAGCCAACTGTGCTGACTCGAAAGGGTGATGACCTAGCCATCGCGACCAGGAGAGAGCCCTATTCGCTCGCGGGGATCCGGTAGTCGAGCACGAAGCGATCAGCGGCCATGATCGTGTCGCAGACCTCCACCACTTGGTCTTCACTCGTCACAGCAGCTCGCAGCAGGTGAATCACTGGCGCCCCGGGGCTGAGCCGCAACGCTGCTGCCTCCTGCTTTGTGGCGAGGCGAGCCCGCACAGTCTCGACGTACTCGGCCAGGATGTGCCCGTGCTCCTCAAGCCGTGCATAGATGCCACCGCTGCCGGGGTTCTCGCTGAACAGATCCGGGATCGCTGACGCCACCGACCACGGCAGGTAGGAGGTGGCCTCTTCGGTCGGTGTGCCGTCGCTGAAGTAGCGACGCCGCCTGGCAAGCACCTTCTCGCCGGGAGCGAGGCCCATGTGGCGGGCGATGTCGGCAGGCGCCTGTTCGGGGCCGACGTAGAGCACTTGTACGTTCGGCTCGTGGCCGGCCTGTTCGGCCTCGACGAGGTAGGCGGCCTTGCCGTCTCTCCGGTGTGAACGGCGGAACCGGTCCGACGACTTTCGCCGCACGGGAAGCAATTCCTTGACGTACGAGCCGCGCCCATGGTGGGTCTCCACCAGCCCGGATGTCCTGAGCTCGGCGATTGCCTTGCGCACGGTTCCCTGTGAGACCCCATAGCGCTCCATCACCTCGGACTCGCTGGGTACCTGGGCACCTGGCTTCAGTACGCCGACCCGGATCTGCTGAGCCAGGTCATCCGCGATCTGCAGGTAACGCGGCTTGCCCGAGTCCCGCGAGACCTCGTTCCCCATGACGCTGCCCGCCTCCTATGCTCGTCCGCATGAGTACAGCTGCCCAGTCTCGCAGGCCCGCGCCGCTCCACTCGGTGTCGGTGGCCGGAGCCGTCGTACGGGACGACGGGCGCGTTCTCGCCATCCGGCGGGCGGACAACGGGCGCTGGGAGCTTCCGGGCGGGGTCCTGGAGATCGAGGAGTCCCCGGAGGCCGGCACCCGGAGGGAAGTGCTGGAGGAGACCGGCATCGACGTCACCGTCGGCCGGCTGACCGGGGTCTACAAGAACATGACGCGCGGGATCGTCGCGCTGGTCTTCCGCTGCACACCGGTCGGCGGTAGCGAGCGCACCTCTGCCGAGACCACAGCCGTCGGCTGGCTCACTCCGCAGGAGATCGGCGATCTGATGGCCGAGGCCTACGCCGTCCGCCTGCTCGACGCCCTCAGCGACGACGCCCCGCACGTACGAACCCATGACGGCCGGCGACTGACGCCCGCCGCATGAGTACCCGGCCGGAACCGGCTGGGCTTGGGAGAGGGGACCACTCAACAGTGAACCAGGACTTCGGGCGCCCGTTCCGTCCCATCTGCCGCCGGGGCATTCAGCGCCTCGCCCAGGAGTCCTGGGGCAACGGACAGTCCATATGGTCGGGCGACATCGAGGACCGCACGCTTGTCGTGGACCAGGTCGACGTGAGCGAACGCCCCGCACCGGCTCACATCGCGGACGCGCTCGGTCTGGCCCCGGAGGAGGCCGTGTGCGTGCGCAGCCGACGCTTCGTTCTGGACGACAAGCCGGTGCTGCTCTCCACCTCCTACCTCCCCGCCGGCCTTGTGACGGGCTCGGCCATCACCCGGCCGGACACCGGGCCTGGCGGCACGTACGCGCGCCTCGCGGAACTCGGCCACAAGCCCGTCCACTTCCGCGAGGAGATCCGCTGCCGGATGCCGTCCGGCGAGGAGACCGAGCAGCTCGCCCTGGCGCCGGGTACGCCCGTCGTCCTCATCTGCCGTACCGCGTTCGCGGCGAGCGGGAGGGTGGTCGAGGTCAACGAGATGACCCTCGACTCCGCGTCGTACGTGCTGGAGTACGAGTTCGACAGATAACCCGCACACGGCACCCGGTCCGCCCTGCGCTCGGCCGCACGAGCCGGGAACGCTGGTGTACGTGAACCACCGCGTGCCCGGTGCCGCGAACGTCCGGGTCTTCTACGAGCTGTACGCGGACCGCGCCGCGTTCGAGGGTCATGAGTGGCAGCCGCACGTCCGGCATTTTCTCGCCGCGCGCGAGGAGTACTCATCGGTACGCGTTGAGGAACACCTCGACGCCGGCGGTGGCATAGCGGTCGAGTTCCTCCTGCGTGTGCCGGGGGCCGCCGTGGAACATGGCCTTGTTCACGGGGATCCAGAGCAGCAGGCCGGAGAAGTGATTGGCGGCCAGCAGCGGATCGTCGATCCGGAGCAGTCCCTCGTCGGCGAGACGCCGGAAGGTGGCCGCCAGTGTGGCGAGGACCCGTTCGAAGCCCTGCTCGTACCAGGCGGCGCCCAGTTCGGGGAAGGAGTCGGCGTTGGCGATGATCAGGCGCCGCAGCTGGAGCACCTGGGGCTGGGTGAGGGCGGCCAGGAACTGGCGGGCGAGCCGGGTGAGGTTCTCCTCCAGCGCGCCGGCGTCCGCCGGGATGCCGGCCACCAGGTCGACCATGGCGTCGACCCGGTCGGTGGTGGCCAGGACGATCTCGGCGAACAGCTTCTCCTTGTCGGCGAAGTGCTTGTAGACGGTCTGCTTGGAGACCGCGGCCAGCTTCGCGATGTCGTCCATGCTGGTGCCGGAGTAGCCCTTGTCGATGAACGCCCGGGTCGCGGCGTCCGTGATCGCCTTGCGCTTGAGAGCGGACCGGCTCTGATCGCTCGCTTCCATGACGGCTCCTCGAATCGGTACTGGACAGTCTAGTTCTCTCGCCCTACTGTAGCGCTCGTCGCTCGGCGAGTACCAAACCGTCCAGTTCTGTTCACGGGGGAAGACACACGATGACCCACACCATCGACGCTCCGCTCGCCACCGCCGCCGTCCCGCCATCGACCCGTCCGGCGACCCGCGCCCTGGTGGCCGGCGGCATTCTGGCGGGCCCGCTGTTCCTGGGCTTGGGCATGGTCCAGGGCCTGACGCGCGACGGCTTCAACTTCACCCGCAACGCGATCAGCCAGCTCAGCCTCGGCGACCTCGGCTGGATCCAGATCGCCGGCTTCCTGCTGACCGGCGTACTGGTCATCGCCGGTGCGGTCGGCATGCGCCGCGTGCTGGGCGCGACAACGGGCGGGACGTGGGCGCCGCGACTGGTCGGTGTCTTCGGCGCCTCCTTCCTGCTCGCCGCGGTGTTCACCGCCGACCCCGGCGGCGGCTTCCCCGCCGGTGCCCCTGACGACCACGCCGCCTCGCTGAGCCCGCACGGCGCCGTCCACATGCTCAGCGGCATGGTGGGCTACCTCGCCCTGTGCGCGGCCTTCCTCGTTCTGGCCCGCCACTTCGCCGCCCGCCGGCACCGCGGATGGGCCCTCGGCTCCCGCCTCGTGCCCCTCGGCGTCCTCGTCGGCTTCGCGGGCTCCTCCGCCACCGTCCTGGCCTTCACCGCCGGCGCCGGCCTCGGCCTCCTGTGGCTCACCGCGGTCACCGCCCGCCTCGCCGCCGAGGCGTAGGCGCGCCCCGCGACCCGCGCATCCCCGCACGTCCCCATCATCAACTCGGAGACAGGACACGCCATGACCGCACCGGTAAAGGGACCCGCCAGCTACTTCCCCTCGATCGAGAAGAAGTACGGCCGCCCGATCGCGGACTGGAAGGAACTCCTCCGCACCTCACCCCTGACCAAGCACATGGAGCTCGTCACCTGGCTCAAGACCGAGCACGGCCTGGGCCACGGACACGCCAACGCACTCGTCGCGCACACTCTCGCCGAAGGCAGCGGCGACTAGCTTGATCTTTAACGTCTGACGTCGAAAGAGGCGTCGTACTTGATCACTCGGTTCGGTAACCGCCGTACGCGGAAGCGGCCTTCGTCTGGATCA
>NZ_JBFAPH010000421.1:0-4600 GCF_040675635.1 Streptomyces sp. NPDC049577 | reverse complement strand
GGGGTGCGACTCGGCGGGTGGTAACCCGCACGTTACGGGGGCCGTACCCCGGGGTTGCCCCGGGAGGCCTCGCCGGATGGCGAAGGGGCGGCGCCCGTGCGGGAGCGCCGCCCCTCTTTACTCCCCCACCGGGAGTTGTTGCCGCCCGCATCGGCTCGGGCGGCAACTCGCATACTCAGCGGCCGCGTATTCGCTCGCCACCCCCCACGGGAACGAGCGGGAGCGGCCCTGAGTGCGTGAATAGCATTTCGCTTCTGCGATGTTCGCCGCGAGTCCTTTCAACTGTGGCCAAAAGGGCGTGGTAACAGCACGTATCGGTGTGCATACTCGGTGAGCGGGGGGTGGCTGCGGATGTCTCATGTGGGGGTTTGGTGCTGCGTGTCCATTTCACTGGACTCGATCTGGCCCGGTTGCGCCTGGCCGGCGACCCGGACGTGCTCTGGGAAACCGTATTGAGCCTGCACCGGCTCCGGGACAAACAAGGCGAGTCGATCTACGGTGATTGGCGGTCGGAAACCCGGACTCGGTTGAATGGTGAAACGCGGCTTCTCGCGCCGCTGGTACCCTCCCGGGGGTATTTCCCGGACTTCCTCACCCCGCCCGAGGGAGTGCTCGGACTCGAGTCCGGCATACAGGCGCTGCGGGCCACCCCGGCCGAGCGGGTGCACGACGAGCTGAGCCGGCTGTCCACGGTCCGGACCCTGCCCGCTTGGATACGATCGCTCGCCGAGGGCGACGCCCGGGCGTTCGGCAAGCTCATCGGCGCCCTGCACGCGTACCACCAGGCGGCCATCGCCCCCTACTGGGGCCACATCCAGGCGCAGATCGAGGCGGACCGCGCGGTGCGCGGCCGGGCGCTGCTGGACGGCGGGGCGGACGCCCTGCTCTCCTCGCTGCCGCCCTCGATGCGCTGGCGGGCGCCGGTCCTGGAGGCCGACTACCCGGTGGATCGCGACCTGCACCTCAACGGCCGCGGGCTGCTGCTCGTCCCGTCGTTCTTCTGCCGCCGCACGCCGGTGGCGCTGCAGAACCCGGAGCTGACGCCCGTACTGGTCTATCCGGCCCGGCACATGTCGGAGTCCGCGCCCGTCGTGCCGGCGGCCCCCCGTTCGCTGGGCAAACTGGTCGGCCACACCCGCTCGGCGGTGCTGGGATCCATCGGCGGCGGCTGCACCACCAGCGAACTGGCCCGCCGCGTGGGCGTGTCGGCGGCCTCGGCCAGCCAGCACGCGGGCGTGCTGCGCGAGGCCGGCCTGGTGCTCACCCTGCGGCACGGCAGCGCCGTGATGCACACGCTGACGCCCCTGGGCGCCGCGCTGCTGCGCGGCGGTCACGGCGGCGGTCATGGTGGCGGCCACGGGAGTGGTCATGGCGGGCACGCCGCCGGCTTCGGCGGCGGGCACAAGGCGCGCGCGGGGCAGTCCGCGCTCCCGGAGCGCTCGCATTCGGCCACGATGCTGCGGTCCTCCGGCGGCTGACGGCGACCGGCCCGGCGCGACGGTGTTTGCGCCGGGCTGGTACTGCCGAGGCATGGGGGCATGACGGAGAACCAAGCGCGGCGCGCCGCCGATGTGGCACGCGCCTACTACGACACCGGTGACGTCGACGGCTTCTACGCGCACGCGTGGGGTGGCGAGGACATCCACGTCGGGCTGTACGAGCACGAGCGCGAGGCGGTCGGGGCGGCCTCCGGGCGGACGGTCGACCATCTGGCGGCAAAGGCGGCGGACGTCCTCGGCCCCGGCAGCACGGTGCTCGACCTCGGGTCCGGCTACGGGGGAGCGGCCCGCCGTCTGGCCGGGCGGTTCGGCTGCCGGGTGGTGGCCCTCAACATCAGCGAGGTGCAGAACCGCCGGCACCGCGAACTCAACGCCGAGCGCGGCCTCGACCACCTGATCGAGGTCGTCACCGGCTCCTTCAACGAGATCCCGTCCCCCGGCGCCCGCTTCGACGTGGTCTGGTCGCAGGAGGCCCTCTGCCACAGCGGCGACCGGGCGCTGACGCTGCGGGAGGCGGCCCGGGTCCTCAGGCCGGGCGGCCGGCTGCTGTTCACCGACATCATGGCCGCGGAGGACGCCCCGGCCGCAGAGCTGCGTCCCCTGGAGGAGCGCCTGACCGTCGCCGACCTCGCCACGCCCGCCTTCTACCACGGGCTGCTGCCCGGACTGGGCCTGACGGACGTGGAGTTCGACGACCTCAGCGAGCACATGCTCACGCACTACCTGCGCCTGGAGGAGGAGGTCGGACGCGACGGGCCGGGCCTGGCGGGGGCGGTCAGCGACGGCTACCGGGCCCGGCTGCGCGAGAACCTGCCGCTGTGGTCGGCGGCGTGCCGCAAGGGACACCTGAGGTGGGGCACCTTCGCGGCACGCCGCGCCTGACCGGCTGACCGCTTGACTGCCTGACGGGCCGACCGCCTGACGGGCTGACCGGTTCACGGGCCCGGGAGCCCGGCCCGTCAGCCCGCCACGCGGAAGCGGAGCCGGCAGATCACCGCGTCCGTGTCCCGGCGCACCGCGTGGGCCACCACCGCGCCGCGCTGGTTCTGCAGCAGCCGCTGCCACAGGCGGGCGGGCTCGACCTCGGGGATGAGCACGGTGACGCGGTCGCCGGGGTGCCGGCCGGACAGTTCACGGACGTACTCCACGATCGGCCGGCCGAGGGCGGCGCGGGTGGGTGCGGGGAGTTCCACCAGGTCGACGCCCGGGTTCCACAGCTCCCAGTCGCGGCGCAGCGACTCCGTCTCCGGGTCGGTGACGGTGACGGCCACCACCTCGTCGCCGAGCGAGACGGCGGCGGTCAGCGCCTGGCTCGTCAGCCGCGACAGCGACGAGACCGGTACGACCACCACGGAGTGGCAGCGGTGCGGCGGCTCGGGCACCCGGCCCAGCTCCAGCCGCTCCCCGATCCGCCCGTACGCCCGGTGCACCGCCTCGAAGACCAGCACCAGCAGGGGGAGCGCGAGGACGATCAGCCAGGCGCCGTCCAGGAACCTGGTGGCCGTGACCACCACCGCCGAGACCCCGGTGAGCAGCGCGCCGAAGCCGTTGAGGAGCGCCTTTCCGCGCCGGCCGGGGGAACGTTCCTGCCGCCAGTGGACGACCATGCCGACCTGGCAGATGGTGAAGCCGACGAACACCCCGATCGCGAACAGCGGTACGAGCGTGTTGACGTCGCCGCCGGAGAAGACCAGCAGCAGCGCCGAGACGGCGGCGAGGGCCAGCACGCCGTGACGGTGCACCTGGCGGTCCGCCTTCAGACCGAAGACGTGCGGCAGGTAGTTGTCCCGCGCCAGCAGGGCCATCAGCACCGGGAGCCCGCCGAAGGACGTGTTGGCGGCCAGCGCCAGCAGCACCACCGTCGCGAACTGCACCACGAAGAAGGCCCAGTTGTGGCCGAGCGCGGCGTCCGCGAGCTGGGCAAGGACGGTCACGCCCTCGACCGGCTGGAGGTGGAAGCGGCCGATGAGCACCGACAGCCCGATCAGCATCACACCCAGCAGGGCACCCAGTGCCACCTCGGTGCGCTGCGCGCGGCGGCGGGCCGGCGCGCGGAAGGCGGGCACGGCGTTGGCGACGGCCTCGACGCCGGTGAGCGCGGAGCAGCCGGCCGCGAACGCCTTGAGGAGGAGCAGTGCGCCGACGGTCGTCGCGTCGTCCGCGAGGGCGGAGGCGTGCCCGGCGGCGGCCTCGGTGCTCGCCGGCTCGTCACGGAGGAGCCCCGCGACGATCAGGGCGAGGACGGAGCCGACGAATATCGCCGTCGGCACGATGAAGACCTTCGCCGACTCGGCGATGCCCCGCAGGTTCACGCCGGTGACCAGCGCCAGGACGCCCAGGCAGATCCACAGCCGGTCGTCGTGGAGGGAGGGGAAGGCCGACGTCAGCGCGGCGACACCGGCGGTGACCGAGACGGCCACGTTCAGTACGTAGTCCAGGACCAGGGACGCGGCGGTGACCAGGCTCGTCCGCCGGCCCAGATGCCGCCGGGCCACCGCGTACGAGCCGCCGCCGTCCGGGAACGCCGCGATGACCTGCCGGTAGGAGGCGACGAGCACGGCCAGCAGCGTCGCGATCGCCAGCGTCACCGGCAGCGTGAACCCGAGGCCGTGCGCCCCGGCGGCCGCCAGCACCAGCACGATCGCCTCGGGCCCGTACGCCACCGACGCCATCGCGTCGAGCGACAGGGCCGCGAGCCCCTGGAGGGCGGTCAGCCTGTGCCGCTCCTCGGCGGCGGGGCGCGCGGCGCCGGTATCCGGCGGTTCCCCGGTTTCCCCGGGGGCCCGTTCGTCCGTATTGGCCTGCATGGACATGTCTTGCGTACCTCCGTGGTGTCGGAGGCCAGCGTGCGGTCGGCCGGGGCGGGGTGACGAGCGTTCTTGACGGCGTCTTGGCGTGGTGCGGCGAGATCTTGACGGGTTCTTGGCGCGGGGCGTCAGGCTTGTGCCAAGGGTCGTCAGCGGGCCGTCAAAACAGGGCGATTCGCCGGCGGGGCGGGCCTAGCGTCACGAGCATGCAATCGGCATCGGTCGGGTACGGCCGCACGGCCGCCGGCGGCGTACGCGCCCGGGACCGGGGCTGGCGCCGCGAGGCGCGGGCGG
>NZ_JBFAPH010000420.1:0-4610 GCF_040675635.1 Streptomyces sp. NPDC049577 | reverse complement strand
GCCGCCCTGGCCATCGCGAAGATCGAGGCGGAGACCGGCCCGCTGTTCCTCGCCGCGAGCCGTGACGGCATGGACGGCGACATCCCGGCCCCGGTCGCCGCCCCGGTCACGGACACCGGGCCGGCCGGGGCACCGGGCCTCCCGGCGGGCCCGCCGCCCCGGGCCCTGCTCGGCCTCGTCTGGCCCACCGCCCTCCTTCTGCTCGGCATCACCGCCCTCTACGGTGGCTACTCGGTGGTCTGGGCCGTGTACCTCCGCGGCCTGGGCGCACCCGACGCCCTGGTCGCCTGGTCGGCCGCCTGCATCGCCCTCCCCGCGCTCCTGCTCTCACCCCGCGCCGGCCGTGTGCTGCCCGGCGTGCCCCGCACCACGCTGCTGCGCGGCGCGGCCCTGCTGCTCGGCGGCTGCGCCCTGCTCTACCCCCTGACCGGCTCGGTGGCGGCGGCCCTCGCCCTGTCGCTCACCGAGGGCGTCCTGCTCGCCGTCGCGCTGCCCCTGATCTCCGCCCAGGTGGCGCGGGACGCGGGCCCCGGCCGCACGGCACGGGCCTTCGGCGTCCTCGGCACGGCGGACGCCCTCGGCAGCGGCCTGGGCACGGCGGCCGCCGGAACGCTGCTCGCCCAGGGCGGCACGGCGTACGCCTTCCGCTTCTGCGGAGTGCTCTGCCTGCTGTGCGCGGCCCTGTCCCTGCTCTCCCGGCTCTCCCGAGCCTCCTCCCGGCGCGTCCCCGACGCGCTCCCCACGCATCCCTCACCCTCCCTCAAGGACCGGCAGGTAACGACATGAGCCACGGTTTCCCCCTCGAGTACGAGCTCTCCCGCACCGAGACCGACCAGATCCGGGAGACGCTGGCACGGCTGCGCGCCGCGGACCCCGCCACACCGCCTTCCCGGCCCGGCTTCTACGACCGGCACTGGGACGCCGCGGCGCACCTCCCCGCCGGGCTGCGTACCTTCCTGGAGCGCTTCCGGCGCACGGAACCCGCCGCTGCCCTCGTCGTCCACGGCTTCCCGGTCGACGACGCGGCCGCCGGCCCCACCCCCGCCCACTGGGAGGATGTACCCGAGCACAACACCGGCCTGGACCAGGAACTCTTCCTCGCCATGTGCGGCACGGCCCTCGGCGACCCCTACACCTTCTCCACCCTCCAGCTCGGCCGCGTCATCCAGAACCTGGTACCGATCCGCGGCGACGAACTGCGCCAGAGCGGCCACAGCAGCGCGTGCCTGCTGGAGTTCCACACCGAGGACGGCTTCCACCCCGGCCGCTGCGACTACCTGCTGCTGTTCGGCATGCGCAACCACGAGCGGGTACCGACCATCGTGGCCTCCGTGCGCGACGTCAAGGTCAGCGACGAGACGGCCGGGATCCTCCGCTCACCGCGCTTCCTCATCCGCCCGGACGACGAGCACATACGCCAGCTCCAGGCCCGCCACCCCGGCCACCCCGCGCTGGCCCGGATGCTGCGGATGCAGAGCAGCCCCGAGCCCGTACCGGTCCTCAGCGGCGAACCCGGCCGGCCGTACCTGCGCATCGACTACCCGTTCATGAGCTGCGTCGGCGAGGACGGAACGGCACAGCGGGCGCTCGACGAGCTCATGGCGGAGCTGGAGCGGGTCCAGCTCGACCTGGTCGTGGAGCAGGGCAGCCTGGCCGTGGTGGACAACTACGTCGCCGTCCACGGGCGCAGACCCTTCAAGGCGGCGCACGACGGCACGGACCGCTGGCTCAAGCGCATGATCGTCAGCCGCGACCTGCGCAAGACCACCCCGGACGCCTCGCCCGAGAACGCACGCGTCCTCTTCTGACCCCTCGCCCCCCTCACGAAAGGAACGGATCACCATGCGCACCATCGTCGTCTCCGGAGGCTCCAGCGGCATCGGCAGGGCCACCGTGGAACGTTTCGCCCGGGCGGGCGACCGGGTCGTGAACCTGGACGTCACCGAACCCGCGGACATCCCCGGCGGCCTCGTCTCGTGGATCCGCTGCGACATCGCCGACTGGCAGGCCGTGGACGAGGCGCTGGCCCGGGTGCACCGCGACCACGGCATCCCCGACGTGGTCATCGCCAACGCCGGCATCAGCGTCCGGCACGGCGTGCTCGACATCGCCGAGCGGGACGCGCGCCGCGTGGTCGACGTCAATCTGCTCGGCACCCTGGGGCTCTGGCGGGGCGCGGCCCGCCTCATGGCCGGGCGCGGCAGCGGGGTGCTCCTGGCGACGGCGTCGGTCAACGGCCGCCGCGGCTACCCGAACTACGCCGACTACAACGCCACCAAGGCGGGCGTCGTCGCCCTCACCCAGACCTTCGCCCTGGAGCTGAGCCCGGCCGTCCGGGTCGCCTGTGTGAGCCCGGGCGCCGTGCTGACGCCGATGCAGCTCGCCGAGTACACGGAGGAGATGCTGGCCGACACCAACGCCCGGATCCCGGCCGGCCGGCACGCCGACCCCGCCGAGATCGCCGCCGCCTTCTACTATCTGGCCTCGCCCGAGGCCGCCTTCCTGACCGGCCAGGAACTGGTCATCGACGGGGGCGAGACGGCGGGCGCGACCACGGCCACGTGGGGGACCGCCGGGCCGCACCCCGAGGCCCGGACGGTACGGGCGGCGTGAGCCCCGCCCGGCGGCAGACGGCCTGTCCGGTCCTTCAGGACCGGACAGGTCAGTCGCGTGCGGCGGCCAGACCGTGGTACGTACGGCGGAAGTACAGCAGCGGCGCCGCCTCGCGCAGGCGTTCCGCCCGGGTGACCCGGGCCACGACGATCACATGGTCGCCGCCGGGGAACTCCCGGTCGACGTCGGCCTCGAAGCAGGTGAGGGCGCCCGCCAGCAGCGGCGCCCCGTTGGCGCCCGGCCGCCAGTCCACCCCGGCGAACCGGTCCGTGCCACGGCTCGCGAACCGCCGGCCCAGCTCGCCCTGGTCCCAGGCCAGCACGTTGACGGCGAGCCGGCCCGCCGCGCGGATGCGCGGCCAGCTGGCCGAGGTGCGGCTGGGGCAGAAGGTGACGTACGGCGGGTCGAGGGAGAGGGAGACGAAGGACTGCACCGTCAGGCCCACGGCCGAGGTGCCGTCCACCGCGGTGACCACCGCCACCCCGGTGCAGAACGTGGACGCCGCGTCACGCAGTACGGCTTCGTCGACGGCGGTGGTCATGGGGTTCCTGCCTCTCTTCCGGCTGCTTCGGCCGACAGCCTGGTCCACGCGTGGCGGCGACGGCAGGCCCGGGCGGGTGCAGCAAGGTGCGTGGCAGGAACGTGAGGGGCCCGGGAAACGCGGGGGGCGGGAACGGACGTCCTGTCCGTTCCCGCCCACCGCGCCTGTGATCAGTCCAGGGCGCGTTCGCGCACCGCGCGGAGGATCTCCTCGACGGCGTCGTCCACCGGGACGAAGTTCTTCTGCTCGCCGCTGCGGTAGCGGAAGGACACCGCCTCCCGGTCCACGTCCTCCTGGCCCGCCAGCAGTATGTAGGGCACCTTCTGCCGCTGGGCGTTGCGGATCTTCTTCTGCATCCGGTCCGCGCTCGCGTCGACCTCGACGCGGATCTCGTGCTCCCGCAGCCGCTCGGCGATCCGCTGGAGGTGGGGCACCTGCTCGTCGGTGATCGGGATCCCGACCACCTGCACCGGGGCCAGCCAGGCCGGGAAGGCGCCCGCGTAGTGCTCGGTCAGAACGCCGAAGAACCGTTCGATGCTGCCGAACAACGCACGGTGGATCATGATGGGCCGCTCCCGGCCCCCGTCCGCCGACTGGTACTCCAGGTCGAAGCGCTGCGGCAGCTGGAAGTCGACCTGGATCGTGGACATCTGCCAGGACCGGCCGATGGCGTCCCGCGCCTGCACCGAGATCTTGGGTCCGTAGAACGCGGCGCCGCCCTCGTCCAGGACCAGCTCCAGGTTCTCGCTGCCGGCCGCCTCGCGCAGCGCCGCGGTGGCCTCCGCCCAGTCCTCGTCCGAGCCCACGTACTTGGCGTTCCCCGGGTCCCGGGTCGACAGCTCCAGGTAGAAGTCGGTCAGGCCGTAGTCCGCGAGCAGGTCGAGGACGAAGCGCAGCAGACCGCGCAGCTCGCCGGCGAGCTGCTCGCGGGTGCAGTAGATGTGGGCGTCGTCCATGGTCAGACCGCGCACCCGGGTCAGCCCGTGCACCACACCGGACTTCTCGTACCGGTAGACGGACCCGAACTCGAAGAGCCGCATGGGCAGCTCCCGGTAGGAACGGCCCCGCGCCTTGTAGATCAGGTTGTGGAACGGGCAGTTCATGGGCTTGAGGTAGTAGGTCTGGCCCTCTTCCAGCTCCATGGGCGGGAACATGCCGTCCGCGTACCACTGGAGGTGTCCCGAGGTGCGGAACAGGTTCTCCTTGGTGATGTGCGGGGTGTTGACGAACTGGTAGCCCGCCTCGCGGTGGCGCCGGCGGGAGTAGTCCTCCAGCGCCTGGCGCACGGCGGCGCCCTTGGGGTGGAACACCGGCAGGCCGGAGCCGATCTCGTCCGGGAAGGAGAACAGGTCGAGCTCGGCGCCGAGGCGGCGGTGGTCGCGCTTCTCGGCTTCGGCGAGGAAGTCCAGGTGGGCCTTCAGCTCGTCCTTGGTGGGCCAGGCGGTGCCGTAGATGC
>NZ_JBFAPH010000419.1:0-4612 GCF_040675635.1 Streptomyces sp. NPDC049577 | reverse complement strand
GCCGCGCGGACGCGGCCCCGGCGGTGGCGGCCCGCGTGGCCTTCGCCGGCCGTGGGGCCGGCCGGGGCGCCGGACGGGCGAGCAGCCCGCGTCCGGCGAGCGCGGATACGGCGAGCCCGGCGCAGGTCAGGAGCAGCAGGTGGTGCGGCGCGGACAGCCGCCCGGCCACCAGTCCGCCGAGCCCCGCCCCGAGCATGCCGCCCACGCTGAAGGCCGCGTGGAAGCTGGGCATGACCGGTCGGCGCAGCGCGGCCACGAGATCGACCGCCGCGCTGTTCATGGCGACGTTGATGCCGCCGTAGGCGGCGCCGAAGACGAGCAGCACCAGCCCCAGCGCGAGCGCCGAGCGGGTCAGCGCGGGCAGGGCGATGCCGAGGGACATCAGGACGGCGGCGGCCACCGTCACCGGGTGGCTGCCGAAGCGCCGGCAGAGCCGCCCCGTGACCATCATGGTGGCCACGGCGCCCGCCGACACGCCGAGCAGGGCGAACCCGAGAGCACCGGTGGAGGCGCCGGTCCGCTCCTTGATCGCGGGGATGCGGACCACCCAGCCGGCGAAGAGGAAGCCGTCCAGGGCGAAGAACAGGGTCAGATGAGTACGGAGCCGGCGCAGTGCGAGGTCGTGCGGGGCCGCCTGGCGGTCCCCGTGCCGTCCCCCCGCAATGGCCGTCCGTATTTTGTTTAGCGTCGGCACAAAGTGAGAATAGGGGCGTGACCCAGACTCGGACAACCCGTTTGGAGCGGGGCCGCGGCGCACTCGGCCCGGCCCTGGAGCTCGTACACACCGGCCGCGCCCCCACGCGCTCCGTGCTCACCGCCGAGCTCGGCGTGACGCGCGCGACGGCCGGGGCCGTGGCCGCCGAGCTGGAGGCGCTCGGCCTCATCCAGGTCGACGCCCGCCCGGCCGCCGCCGCCGGCTCCCAGGGCCGGCCCTCGCACCGGCTGTCCGTCGCCCCCAACGGGCCGGTCGTCCTCGCCGCGCAGCTCCACGCGGACGGATTCCGCGCCGCGCTCGTCGGGCTCGGCGGACGCATGGTCGCCACCACGCCCGGCTGCATGACGGTGCCGCCGGACCCCGCGCACATCATCGACGCGGTCGTCGAGGCCGGGGCTGAGCTGCTGCGCCGGACCGGGCGGCGCTGCCTCGGCGCCGGGCTCGCGGTGCCCTCGGCGGTCGCCCAGCCCGAGGGGACGGCCCTGAACCCGGTGCACCTCTCCTGGCCCGCGGGCGCCCCCGTTCGCGCACTGTTCACCGAGGCCCTGGCCAAGGCCGGGGTGCACGGCCCGGGCGGCAGGCCCCTCGAGGGGTTCGCCGGCAACGACGTCAACCTCGCCGCGCTCGCCGAGCACCGGCACGGCGCGGGTCGCGGCGCCCGGCACCTGCTGTGCGTGGCCACCGGCCACCGGGGCGTCGGCGGGGCGCTGGTGCTCGACGGCCGGCTGCACACCGGCAGCTCCGGACTGGCCCTGGAGGTCGGCCATCTGACCGTCAACCCGGCCGGCCTGCCCTGCCACTGCGGCAGCCGCGGCTGCCTCGACGTCGAGGCCGACCCGCTGGCCTTCCTCACCGCCGCCGGGCGCGAACCGGGACCCGCCGTCTCACTGCTCCAGCAGTCGCGCGAACTGCTCCGTTCGGAGTACGACGACCCGTCCGTGCGGGCGGCCGCGGACATCGTCGTCGACCGGCTCGGGCTCGGCCTCGCGGGGCTGGTCAACATCCTCAACCCCGACCGCATCGTGCTCGGCGGACTGCACAGCGCGCTGCTGGAGGCCGATCCCGAGCGGCTGCGCGCCGTGGTGGCCGACCGCAGTCTGTGGGGACGCAGCGGCAGCGTGCCGATCCTGGCCGGCACGCTGGATCACAACAGCCTCATCGGTGCCGCCGAGGGAGCCTGGCAGCCGGTCCTCGACGACCCGCTCGCCGCCCTCGCCTGACGCCAGGCCGTGATGCCGCGGCCCGACACCCTGACGGGCGCGGGAGCGCGTCCACCCGGCCGGCGACACCCCGTCAGCCGGGCACGACCGACCGGGCGGACACGCTCTCCCGCAGGGCCGCGGGGCGCAGGGCGCGCCCGCTGAACGCCGGTTCGTCCCGGCCGCCCGCCGTCAATGCCGGGATCGCCAGGTGCGGACGCTCCCGGCCGGCGACGGCCGGCGGCGCGGCCATGGGATCGATGGCCGGGACGGGGAGCGTGAACCACACGACCTTGCCCCCGTCCTGACGCTCCCGCACGCCCCAGCTCGCGCTGACCGCGGCGATCAGCGCCAGGCCCCGGCCGTGCGTGCTGGCGCCGTCCGCGTCCAGGACGCGGGGCAGCCGGGGGCCGTGGTCCCGTACCGACACCGTGAGTTGGTCGAGGAGCAGATCGAGCTCGACCGTGCAGTGTTTGTCCGGACCGGCATGCTGGTGAACATTGGTCAGAAGTTCGGTGACGCCGAGCGCCGCCGTATCGATGAGCGCGTCGAGATGCCAGTAGCGCAGCTGCGCAGAGACGATTCTTCGGACCTGGCCGATCCGCGGGGGCAGGGCCTGGAGCTCGACGGTGCAGTGCTTGTTCACTCGGCTGATCACGGCTGCGACTCCCTGGAAGAAGTAGGGCTAGCCTGATTCAGTTCCTCGGCGGATGCGCATCCAGCACGTAGCCACCGGTAACCCTCGGTGAATCCGGTTCGGGTTCAAGCGTCGGTTCTCCCGGACACCTTCGCAACTCCTGCCCCCTCAGCGCTTCGCTCCGCCGGCGCGCGCCGAGCGCACCGCATCAAGGAACCGGCGCACGGTGCTCTCCCCGGCGCCCTCCGTGCCCCCGGCCGCACCGGCGGAGTCCTCGCCGGCGCCGCCCAGCGTGAGCACGTAGCGGGTGCCGTTGACCTTCGCCCGCGCCCGGTCCCGCGCGGCGAACCACGGCTTGCTCGCGTGCACGGCGTCCAGCGGTGCGCTGTCGATCTCCTGGCCGCGGCTGGTGAGCAGTTCCAGCCGGCCGTCCTGGATCTTGACCTGGCCCGCCCGGGTGAGCGAGCGCAAGGACCGCTCGATCCGCACGCCTGTCGCGTTGAACTCCGCCTCCGCCACGGTGCACCGCCTCCTGGCCCGGTCGCCTCAGCCGCCTCTGGTCCGCAGTCTGCCCGTGAGGGCGCCCACGCACCAGTGCCCGCTTATGATCGAAACGTCCGGGTGCTCCGCATCGTCCCGGACGACCAGCGTGAGGAGCGGCGTGTGAACGGCTCGACGCACTCGAACGCGCCCGGCGCGCCGGCGGTGCCCCCCGGTGCCGTCGTGCCGACCGTCGACGTGGACCGCAGCGATCCGGCCTACCGCGCCTGGCTGAAGGAGGCGGTCCGCAAGGTGCAGGCGGACGCCAACCGCTCGGCCGACACCCATCTGCTGCGCTTCCCGCTGCCCGAGGAGTGGGGCGTCGACCTCTACCTGAAGGACGAGTCCACCCATCCCACCGGCAGCCTCAAGCACCGCCTGGCCCGCTCGCTGTTCCTCTACGGGCTGTGCAACGGCTGGATCCGCCCCGAATCGCCCGTCATCGAGGCGTCCAGCGGCTCCACGGCCGTCTCCGAGGCGTACTTCGCCGAGCTGATCGGTGTGCCGTTCATCGCCGTCATGCCGCGCACCACCAGCGCCGAGAAGTGCCGGCTGATCGAGTTCCACGGCGCGCGGTGCCACTTCGTGGACGATCCCCGCACCGTGTACGCGGAGGCCGCTGCCCTCGCCGTGCGCTGCGGCGGCCACTACATGGACCAGTTCACCTACGCGGAGCGGGCCACCGACTGGCGCGGCAACAACAACATCGCCATGTCGATCTACAGCCAGCTCCGGCTGGAGCGCCACCCCGAGCCCGCCTGGATCGTCGCCACCGCCGGCACCGGCGGCACCTCCGCCACCATCGCCCGCTACGTCCGCTACATGCAGTACGGCACGCGCGTCTGCGTCGCCGACCCGGAGAACTCCTGCTTCTTCGACGGCTGGCGCGACAACGACCCCACGGCCACCAGCGAGCGCGGCTCCCGCATCGAGGGCATCGGCAGGCCCCGCATGGAACCGAGCTTCATGCCGGCCGTCATCGACCGCATGATGCGGGTCCCGGACGCCGCGAGCGTCGCCGCCGTACGGGCGCTGGAACAGCGGATCGGCCGCAAGGCGGGCGGCTCCACCGGCACCGGGCTGTGGAGCGCGCTCAAGATCGTGGCGGAGATGGCCCGCGAGGGCCGCGCCGGCAGCATCGTCACGCTGCTGTGCGACCCGGGCGAGCGCTACCTCGACAAGTACTACTCCGACACGTGGCTCTCCGAGCAGGGGCTGGACATCGAGCCGTACGCGGAGGCCATCCGCCTCTTCCTGGCGACCGGCCGCTGGCCGGACTGAGGCCGGGCCCCGGGCGGTGCCAACGACGCCTGGACGCGGCTGAGTTGTCCCGCCCGGTCCCGCCGCCCGGATGCGTCCGGCCCCGACGCCGGCTGAGACGCCTTTCCGGTGACCGGGTTCGGCTGGCCGCCGGCCTTCTCGCAGATGCCGCGGGCCGGCCGACGCTGTCCGCCGGCCCGCAAGAGCGTGGTCATGGAGCCGAAGGAGCACATGGCCCGCAGCCGCGCGGTCAGGTGCCCG
>NZ_JBFAPH010000418.1:0-4629 GCF_040675635.1 Streptomyces sp. NPDC049577 | reverse complement strand
GGCGCCCTCGCCGGACAAGATGCTCCAGGGCCGGCTCTTCAGCTACCCCGACACCCACCGCCACCGGATCGGCGTCAACTACCTCCAGCTGCCGGTCAACCGGCCCAAGAACGCGGTGCACTCCTACAACCGCGACGGCGCCATGCGGTACGACAACCCCGGCGACCCCGTCTACGCGCCCAACATCCTCGGCGGCCCGGTGGCCGACCCGAACCTGCTGGCCGGCGAGAGCTACGAGGTCACCGGCGAGATCGTGCGCAGCGCCCACCGGCTCCACGCCGAGGACGACGACTTCGTCCAGCCGCGCGCCCTGTGGGAGCGGGTCCTCACCGACACCGACCGCGAGCACCTGGTGACCAACATCGTCGCGCACGCCTCGGCCCCCGAGGTCCTGCCGGAGACGAAGAAGCGCATCGTCGACTACTGGAGCAACGTCCACAAGGATCTCGGCAGCCGCGTCGCCCAGGGCCTGGGCGTCGATGGACAGTGACCGGGACCGCCGTCATGAGGAGCACACCATGAGTTCGGCAACGGCCGTCAGCGTACGGCGTCTCGCGTGGGCCGGGGTCGAGCTGACCGCCGGAAACGACCGGGTGGTCATCGACGCGCTCAAGAACACCGCGGACCTCGCCGCGTTCCAGGGCATGCCCCGGCGCCCCATGCCCGACATCGGGGCCCCCGAGGGAGTGCGGACGCACGCCTTCATCACCCATCTCCACCCCGACCACTGCGACCGGCTGCTGCTCGCCGAGATCGCCGGCAGCGAGGGCTCCACGGTCGGCTGCCACACCCCGATCGTGGACGTCCTGGCCGGCATGGGGGTGACCGCGATCCCGCAGAAGATGGGCGAGCCGCGGGAGATCGGCCCGTTCACCGTCATCCCCGT
Organism: Streptomyces sp. NPDC049577; assembly: GCF_040675635.1. Taxonomy (NCBI): domain Bacteria; kingdom Bacillati; phylum Actinomycetota; class Actinomycetes; order Kitasatosporales; family Streptomycetaceae; genus Streptomyces; species Streptomyces sp. NPDC049577. The sequence continues at coordinate 3,743 of NZ_JBFAPH010000418.1, read as the reverse complement.
CGCGTCCCACGACTGGCGTGGCGACGATCAGGTGGCATGGATCGTCGAAACCTCCGACCTGCGCGTCATCCACTTCGGCGACACCATCTGGCACGGCAAGTGGTGGGAGATCGCCCGCGAGTACGGCCCGTTCGACATCGCCTTCCTGCCCATCGCCGGGGTGCTGACGCGACGCGACGGGTTCACCCCCACCAACCAGCCCGCCACGCTCACCCCCGAACAGGCCGTCGAAGCCGCGGTCGTGCTCAAGGCGTCCACGGCCTGCGCGATCCACTACGACCTGTTCAACAACCCGCCGTACTACACCGAGCAGCACGACGTACGCGGTCGTTTCCTGCGCGCGGCCCAGGCCCGGGGCATCCATGCCGTCGCCCCCGGCGACGGGGAGCCCGTGCCGTACGCCGTCTGACCACCCACTCTCGGATGCCCACCGGGCCGCTCGCCCGGCCGGCGAGCCCTGTGCCCCCCCATGCCGCGGGAGGCGACGGCCCGGTGGGCGCCCCGGAAGGATCGCTCGTGACCCCGACCCCCGAATCGGAAGCCCCCGTGTCCCCCCGCCCCGAGGCGGCCGGCGCGTCCGCGAAGGCCGCGCCCACGCCGGCCGAACACGACACCGAACACGACACCCGGCCCGCACCCGGCTCGCCGCGCGGCCGGCGCGTGTGGTGGTACGCCCTCGTGGTGCTGCTGGTCGGGATCAACATGCGGCCCGCGATCGTCGCGGTCTCCCCGCTGCTGGACGAGATCCGGCAGGAGACCGGCATGTCCAACGGCGCCGCCGGCGCCCTGTCGACGCTCCCGCTGATCTGCTTCGGGATCTTCGCCCCGCTCGCGCCCCGGCTGGCCCGCCGCTGGGGCATGGAGCGCACCCTGGTCGCCGTGCTGCTGGTGCTGCTGTGCGGCATCGCCGTACGCCTGGTCCCGTCGCTGTTCCCGCTGTTCGCCGGATCCTTCCTGGTCGGCGCCGCGGTGGCCGTCGCCAATGTGGTCGTCACCGTCCTCATCAAGCGCGATTTCCCGCGACACGTCGGGCTGATGTCCGGCCTGCACACCACCATGCTGGTCGGCGGCGGCGCGGCCGCCGCCGCCGCGACCGTCCCGCTGCGCGACGCCCTGTCGCTGTCGTGGTCCGGCGGCCTCGCCGTCTGGGGCGTCCTGGCGCTGGCGGCGGTCCTGGTGTGGCTGCCACGGCTGCGTCGCGGACGGCAGTTCCCCCAGCCGCGGGCGCAGGAGGGCGGTTCGCTGTGGCGCAGCGGACTGGCCTGGGCCGTCGCCCTGTTCTACGGCTTCCAGTCCCTGCTGTACTACACCGCGACCACCTGGCTGCCCTCCTTCTACATCTCCCACGGCTACTCCGAGGGCAGCGCCGGAGTGCTGCTGGCCGTGTGCATGGGCGCCGCGGTGATCACCTCCCTGCTGGTGCCCGTATGGGCCCAGCGGTCCCGGCGGCAGAGCCATCTGGCGGTGGGCGGCACCCTGCTGTGCGTCGGAGCCTTCCTCGGGCTGGTCGCCGCGCCGACCGGGGCCTCGGTGCTGTGGGCCGCGCTGCTCGGCCTCGGCCTGGGGGCCGTGCTGTCCCTGGGCATCACCTATATGTCCCTGTGTGCCCGCACCACGCACGAGGCGGGACTGCTGTCGGCGATGTCCCAGTGCGTGGGCTACCTGCTCGCCGCCGTCGGCCCCACCACCTTCGGCGCCGCCCGTGACCTGACCGGCAGCTGGACCCCGGGCCTGATCGCGCTGGTGGTCCTGGCGGTACCGATGGGGCTCACCGGGGCCCTCGCCGGCCGCGGCGGACAGGTCGCGCGCCGGCCCTGACCGGCCCCGCCCCGCCGCGCCGACCGCCCCCCTGCCGCCGTGCGCGGTTGGCGGTCGACGCGGTGGGGCCCGTCGTCGTACAGTGGGGAAACGCCCTTGACCTGCAAAAACGCAGGCAGGGAGCCTACCTCCGGGAGTACCTCGATGTACCGCACCATGATGAAGTCCAAGATCCACCGGGCCACCGTCACGCAGGCCGACCTGCACTACGTGGGCTCGCTGACCGTCGACGCCGACCTCATGGAAGCCGCCGATCTGCTGCCCGGCGAGAAGGTCGACATCGTCGACGTCAACAACGGCGCCCGGCTGTCGACCTATGTCATCGAGGGCCCGCGCGGCTCCGGCGTGATCGGCATCAACGGTGCCGCCGCCCGCCTGATCAGCCCCGGTGATCTGGTCATCGTCATCGCGTACGCGTCCATGGACGACGCCGAGGCCAAGGCGTTCGAGCCCCGGGTGGTCTTCGTCGACGAGCGGAACAAGGCCGTGGACCTCGGTAGCGACCCGGCCGCCGTCCCCGCCGGGTCGGGACTCTTCCGCGGCGACCTCGTCGAGGGCGCCGAGGGCTGAGTCCCGGCCCGGCGGGGACGGTGTCCCCCGCTCAGACGGGGGACACCCCGGCCGCCCCGGCGATCGTCCGGGCCGTGACCGCGCCCACCGACAGGACCGCCGCGTCCTCGCTGGGGCGGCAGCGGCCGGACTCAGGGTCGAACGCGGCCATGATCGTCCCGGTGTGGTCGGCCGGCACCTCCTCCAGGCTCACGGACCAGCCCAGCCCGGTGAGCACCCCGATGAGCTCCCGCGAGGACGTGGCGTCCATGAGGTCGTCGGCCGTGCCGTGCACCAGCCGCACCGGCACCGGCCGGAACGCCTTGGCGCCGTCGGTCGTCAGCTCGTCCAGCGGGGGGACACCGGTCGTGCGCGCCGGGCGGTCGTAGCGGGAGGAGATCCCCACGACTGCCGCCGGCCGCAGCCCACCGGCGACCTCGGGGTGGAGCGCGACGCCCAGCGCGGCCGGTGCGCCGGCCGACCAACCGGCCAGCACGATCCGCTCGCCGTCACCGCCGTGCTCCGCCGCCGCGGCCCGGGCGAAGGCCAGGGAGTCCAGCAGATGGGCGCGGCCGCCGTCCGGGGCGTCCGAGCGCCAGTCCGGCACCATCACCAGCAGACCCAGCCCGGCGACCGCCCGCGCCAGCGGCTCCAGCACGTCCCGCTCGTCCGGCCCGATGCCGTGCCACAGGACCACCGTCGGCAGCGGAGCCGCCGCCCGCGGCGCGGGGCGGTAGATGTCGACGGCCTTGCCCGCCGGGGTGGTGGCGAGCTGGTACTGCACATCAAGACGTACTGGCACGACGGCCCTTCCGTTGGGGATGTCTCCCCGGGACGCTATCAACCCAAAGGGCGCGCTACGGAACCGATTTCACCCGGGCCGGCTCCTTCTCGCCACCCGCCGCGGCCACCGACGGCGGCAGAGCGGCGAACGCGGTGGCGACCCGGACCAGCCACGCGGTCTCGTCGGACAGCCCGGTGTGCTCGGAGGGTCCGCCCGGCGCCGGCGGGCCGGCCGGCGTGTGGCCCGCCGCGGCCGCGCCGTGCCGCGCCCGGTGCGCGAGGGCGGCCCGGATCCGCACCGCCTCCAGATGGGCCCGCAGGGCGTCCCCGGACAGGCCCGCCGCGACGCCCGCGCGGCGGGCCTCCTCCTCGGCCGCCGGGTCGTAATGGCCGCGCAGCGCCAGCTGGCCGTCCCGGATCTCGATGACCCGCCGGTAGAGCCGGAACTCCAGCCGGCGCACCGTCAGCCGGTCGGCGAACGGGCTGTGGGCGGGGGTCAGGGCGATCGTCGGGATGGCCTCGTGCAGCGCCGCCCACAGCGGGTACAGCCGCCGGTGGCGGCGGTAGGCGGCCAGCCGGCGCCCCGCGGCGGC
>NZ_JBFAPH010000417.1:0-4684 GCF_040675635.1 Streptomyces sp. NPDC049577 | reverse complement strand
CGATTCGGACACCGCGATGCCGCCGGACGCGGCGAGGGCGTCCGCCGGCACGGGCGTCCTGCCCGCGCCGTTCGGGCGCTCCGGCGCCGAGCCCACCCCGGCCGCCAGCGTGGTGGCCGACGGGAACGCCGACGGACCGGCACCCGGCACCCGGGAACCCGGCCGCGACGCCTCCCACGGCAAGCCCGGCGACCCCCGTGCGAGCCACGGACCGGGCGCGTCCGCCTCGGCCGGACCGGGCCCGTCCGCGAGCCCGGACGGCAGGCCGGACCGGCCCGGCGGCGGCCCCTCCGCCACGTCCACGCCCGGCGAGACGCCCGGCAAGGGTGACGGCAAGGGCACCGACAAGAACGGCACCGGCCGGTCCGCCTGGGCGCTGCGCGTCTGCCGCGACTACCTGGCCGCCGGCACCGCCCGGCGCGGCAAGGGCATCGACGACGACGCGCTGCGCATCCTGGAGCGCACGGCCGGCAGCGCGAACGCCGTCCGCGCCTACTGCGAACGCCTGCTCGGCGACGCCGGCAGCGGCTCGGGCAGCGGCTCGGGTGGCGCCTCGGGCGGGGACGACGACCGCGACACGGGCGGCCTCCTCGGCGGTTCCGGCTCCACGCCGGGCACCCGCAGCATGCCCCAGGTACCGCTCCCGGGCCTGTCCGCACTCCAGGGTGTGACACTTTCGGGGGCCGTGACGCTGTAGGGAATGAGCCGACTGGTCATCGGCTGCGCAGGAGCCGAAGTTCCCCCCATACCGTCGGCTCCGCGCCCCCTGGCGCGGGCGGGGCTTTTCCCCCGGCCCTGCCCGCGCCCCCCTTTCACCGTGCTCCCCTTCCCGCGCTCCCCTTTCGGGCGCGCTCCCCTTTCCGGCGCGTGCCCCGGTCAGGTCCGTCCGCCCGCCGCTACAGTCCGAAGCGGAGGCGTTCTCACTCGGACTCGTCACTCGCCGGTACACCCCCGGCAGCGGGAGGCGCGAACCCATGGCACGATCGACCGAATCCGGACTTCCGGTCCAGCCCGTCTACGGGCCGGAGGCACTCGCCGGCTGGGATCCCGCCGACCGGCTCGGCGCCCCTGGGCGGTTCCCCTTCACCCGCGGTGTCCACCCCACCATGTACGCCGGCCGCCCCTGGACCATGCGCCAGTACGCCGGCTTCGGCACGGCCGCCGAGTCCAACGCCCGCTACCGCCGGCTCATCGAGCACGGCGGGCACGGGCTGTCCGTCGCCTTCGACCTGCCGACCCAGATGGGCCACGACTCCGACGCGCCCCTGGCGAGCGGCGAGGTCGGCAAGGTGGGCGTCGCGATCGACTCGCTGGAGGACATGCGGGTGCTCTTCGACGGCATCCCGCTCGGCGACGTCTCCACCTCGATGACGATCAACGCGCCGGCGGCCCTGCTCCTGCTGCTCTACCAGCTGGTCGCCGAGGAACAGGGGGTGCCCGCCGACCGGCTCACCGGCACCATCCAGAACGACGTCCTCAAGGAGTACATCGCCCGGGGCACGTACATCTTCCCGCCCAAGCCCTCCCTGCGGCTGACCGCCGACATCTTCGCCTACTGCAAGGCCGAGATCCCCCGCTGGAACACCATCTCCGTCTCCGGCTACCACATGGCCGAGGCGGGCGCCTCGCCCGCGCAGGAGATCGCCTTCACCCTGGCCGACGGCATCGAGTACGTCCGCACGGCCGTCGCGGCCGGCATGGACGTCGACGACTTCGCCCCGCGGATCTCCTTCTTCTTCGTCGCGCGCACGACCCTGCTGGAGGAGGTCGCCAAATTCCGCGCCGCCCGCCGGATCTGGGCCCGGCTGATGCGCGACGAGTTCGGGGCCCACGACCCCAAGTCGCAGATGCTGCGCTTCCACACCCAGACGGCCGGCGTCCAGCTCACCGCCCAGCAGCCCGAGGTGAACCTCGTGCGCGTCGCCGTGCAGGCGCTGGCCGCCGTCCTCGGCGGCACCCAGTCGCTGCACACCAACTCCTTCGACGAGGCCATCGCCCTGCCCACCGAGAAGGCCGCCCGGCTGGCGCTGCGCACCCAGCAGGTCCTCGCCCACGAGACGGACCTGACCGCCACGGCCGACCCCTTCGCCGGCTCCTACGCCATCGAGTCGATGACGGACGAACTGGAATTCGCCGCCCTGGAGCTGATGGACGAGGTGGCCGAGCGGGGCGGCGCCGTCGCCGCGATCGAACAGGGCTTCCAGAAGGACGAGATCGAGCGCAACGCGTACCGGATCGCCCAGGAGACGGACAGCGGCGAACGCGTCGTCGTCGGCGTCAACCGTTTCCAGCTCGCCGAGGAGGAACCCTACGAGCCGCTCCGCGTCGACCCCGAGATCGAGAACCGGCAGCGCGAACGCCTCGCCCGCCTCCGCGCCGACCGCGACGGCACGGCGGTGGATTCCGCCCTGGCCGCCCTGAAGGCCGCGGCGGCGGGCACGGACAACGTCCTCTACCCCATGAAGGAGGCCCTGCGCGCCCGGGCCACGGTCGGCGAGGTCTGCGGAGCGCTCCGCGAGGTGTGGGGGTCCTACGTCCCCGGCGCCTAGCCGCAGGTGACGTCCCGCTCCGGCCGCCGCCCGGTCGTGAGGAAGTCCGTCACGGCCCGGTCGCCGCACGCGTTGCCGTTCGCCAGGTACGCGCCGTGCCCGCCGGAGTTCACGGAGACGAGCCGGGCCCGCTCGCCCAGCGCCTCGCGCATCTTCAGCGCCCCCGCGTAGGGGGTCGAGGGGTCGCGCAGGTTCTGCACCATCAGCACGTTGGACGGCCCGTCCGCCGTGATGCGGGTGGGCTTCTCGGCGGGCCGGTCCTTCCAGAAGGCGCACGGCGTGATGTTGACCGGCATGCCGGCCGTCAGCGGATGCCGCGCCCGGTCCGCCGTGACGTCGCGCGCGTAGGAGCCGACCGAGCTCGGCCAAGCGACGTCGTTGCAGATCACGGCCACCATGGCCGTCGCGTCCGGCCCGGGGATCACCCTGGGGACCGGATCCGCCATGGTGATCGGCCCGGTGGTGTCGCGGGCCGCGACGATCAGCGCGCCCAGCGACTCGAAGGCGTCCATGTCGTTGTCGTCCAAGGTCTGTTGCAGCGCCTGGCGCAGCCGGTTGCCGGTGAGGGCGTGACCGTCCGCGAACCGCCTTTCCTGCCCGTCGAGTTGCGCGGCGATCGCCAGGAACGACGCCCGTACCTCCTCGGTCGACGTGCCGAGCCGCAGGCGGCCGGCGCGCACCGGGTCGGTGGCCCAGCGGGCGAAGTCCGGGAAGCGGACGTCCAGGCCCGCCGCCTTGTTCGCCGACCAGCCGCGCGCGACGCGCTGCGGGTCCGGGTCCCCGCTGCTGTCCAGCAGCCAGCGGTCGGTGTGCGAGGGGTACTTCTGCGCGTACACCGCGGCCACGTACGCGCCGTACGATCTCCCCCACGCGGACAGCTTCTCCTCGCCCAGCGCCTGCCGGAGGCGGTCGATGTCGCGGACCTCGTTGGCGGTGGACAGCGAGCGCATGACGTCCCCGCCGTTGTCGGCGCACGCCCGGGCGATGCGGCGGGCGCGATCGGCGTTCTCACCGATGTTCCCGTCCGGCGCGGGCCAGGGGAGCAGATGGGTGAGCTCGCGGTCGTCCTCGGTGATGTCGCAGTCCGCCCTGGTGCTCGCGCCGACGCCGCGCGGGTCGAGGCTCACGATGTCGTACGCGCCGCCCGTGCGCTTGCGCAGCTCCTCGCCCTCGCTCGCCAGGCGGCCCAGCCCCGAGCCGCCCGGGCCGCCGGGTATGAGCAGCAGCGTGCCGCGGCGCGCCTTCGGGTTGTCGCTGCTGAGCCGGGCGACGGCGATGTCCAGCTGCCGGCCGTGCGGGTCGCGGTAGTCGAGGGGGACGGAGAGGGTGGCGCATTCGGTCGCGGAGGACGGGGCGCAGGGCTTCCAGCCGAGGCCGTCCCGCGCCTGCGCGGGGGCGGGCGCGGCGGTGAGCGTGGCCGCGACGGCCGTGGCGGAGAGGGTGAGCAGGAGGGTGTTGCGTTTCCGGTGCGTCATGGGCCAAGCCTCCTTCGGCCGAGGGAAGTTGACCATCCGGCGGGCGGTTCCCCTAAGGGTGGGGGTAACCCCCGTGTTCCGGCCGCTTCAGTGGGCGAGGGCGTCCGGAGGGAGCGCGTCGAGCCAGGCCCGCAGGGCCGGCTCCTCGGCGGCGACCAGGGTGCGGCAGATGTGGACGGGCCGGCCCGTCTCGGTGGGGGTGCGGTGTTCGCGGGTGAGCGTCATCCCCGGCGGGAGGGGCGGCAGCCGGACGCCGAGCCGGAGCGGCAGGTGCATGGCCGTGCGAACGGCCGGGGGGTCCTGCGGGAGGGTGCCGTCCAGGACGAGGCGGACCAGCGCGTCGTAGGGGTCGAGCCGGGTGGCCGCGTGGCTGAGGTGGGACATGCCGCCGAAGCGGCCGTTGATCTCCAGGACGCTCAGCCGGCCGTCGTCGACGGCGAAGTCGATCTGCCAGGGCCCGAGCGGGGCGAGCCGGGCGGTGACGTCCTCGACGAACGCGTCCAACTGGTCGTGCGCGGCCGCGGGCAGGGCCGCCGGCATGGTGCGGGTGCGCCAGTTGGGCTTGCAGTGCTCGTCGAGCGGGCCGAAGGAGGCCACCGGCCAGCGCAGCGTCCGGTCGCCGGACAGCAGTTCCAGACCGAACTCCTCGCCGGTGCAGAC
>NZ_JBFAPH010000416.1:0-4712 GCF_040675635.1 Streptomyces sp. NPDC049577 | reverse complement strand
CGCCGGAGGGCGCGGTGAGCGCGACCGTGCCACCGGCCGCGCGGGTGCGCTCCAGCAGGGCGTCCAGGTCGGCGAGCGTGGGGACGGGCGCGCAGACGCGGGCCCGACTGCTCGACGGCGGCGACGAAACGTTCCCCCTCCCTGTCCTGAAGCATCCGGTCGAAGGCGTCGAAGGCCGGCGACGCTGTCAGCAGCCGGGGCGCCGACGCCGTTCCTGCGGCGGCTGCCCGGGGGTGCGCGGCCAGGCGGCGCAGCGCCCGACGGCCGGCGGAACGGAACTCCAGCAGCGCGGCGCGGAAGGTCTCGTCGGCCAGGGCCAGGGTGCGCCCGGCGGTGAAGGCGGCGGCGTACGCGGTGTCGAAGACGCCGTACGACTCCAGGTAGACCAGCGCCTCGCCGGGGGACTCCAGACGGGTGGCGGCCGGCGCGGGGAGCGACTGTGCGGGCCGGGCGGTGAGCGGGCCGCGGTGGAAGGCGACGGTACGTTCCCCGGTCTCCAGCCGCTGGGGCAGCGCCACGCCGCCGCCCGCCATCCGGTCGACGACCTCACGTTCGTGCGCCGACGGGTTCGCCGGTGCGGCGACCGGGACGGCCAGGCGCAGTTCGTCGGCCGGGCGCGGTGTGGTGCCGTCGCTCGTGGCAAGGTGCTGCGCGAGGTCGGCGAAACCCGTGCCGGAGTCGGCCTCGCTGGTGAACGTCCAGGAGGTCAGCGACACCAGCCGTACGCCGTCGCCCGGGGCGGGGGCGTCAAGGTATGCGTCGAAGCCTTCGAGGGAGACGAGGTGGACGACATGCCGGCCGCCGGCCGCCGCAGGGAAGCGGTTGGCGACCACCACGGCGTTGAGCTCCTGCTCGTCCGGCTCGGGGTCGCTGTCGGACAGGGTGGCGTCCGCCGGCCCGCCCTCGCGCACATGGGCGAGGTATCCCATCTCCTCGGGGAGCGGCTTGACGGCGTCGAAGAGCGCCGCGGGGACGAGCACGGTGGCGCAGTGCTGGTCCTGGTCGTCCCCGGGCAGGCTGTCGGGGTCCAGGGCGGGCGGGGTGCCGGGGCCGAGTTCGCGGGCCAGCAGCTGCCGTACGGTGCCCGCGGTGACGAGGCCAACGGCCTCGGGGTCCTCGGGGAGTTCGCCCTCCCGGAACAGCAGCAGGGCCGTCCATGGAACGCCGGCGGGGTGCCCGGGGCCGAGCGGCCGGCTCCAGGGCAGCCCGGGGACATCGAGGTTGATGTGCGGGAGCGTCTGGCTGTATGTGCCTTCGGCGTCGGGTACGGGGAAGCGGGCGTTGACCGCGGTCGCCGGGAGCGCGAAGCGCGGCTGGACCACCTCGAAGGGCTGCGGGAGGGCGTCGATGACGCGGTCGGCGCCGTCCACGTCCCGCAGAATCTGCTGGTTGCGGATCTCGTACCGGCCGGCGGACAGGGACGGGACGCGGTGGTCGAAGAAGCGGGTGCGGTGCTGGGCCGAGGCGGCGGTGGTACGTGGTCGTGGGGCGGAGTCGGGCGTGGTGGTCACAGTGGTGCCTTTCGCGGACAGGGCGCGTCAGGGAGACGAATGAGTTGGGGCGGGCCCGCGCGCGAAGGGCGCGGGCCCGTCGAAGGGGGCCGGTTCAGCCGGCCGGGACCAGCATCGGCTCGGCGGTGAAGGCCGTACCGGCGGCACGGGCGTAGCCGCTGAGGTCGTTGTCCACCGGGCCCGGGTCGGTGCCGAGGCGCTTCAGCGCGTCCACCAGGGCGGCACGGTTGCCGCGGGTGGCGGCCGTGTCGATGCCGTCCCGGATCGTCCGGATGACGGTGCCCGGCCGCTGCGGCACCGGGCCCGCGGGGCTCTCGGCCGCGGACAGCGGCTGGTTGCCGTCCGGGGCGATCGGGTCGAAGGCGATCGCGCGCTCGTCGATGAATCCGGTGGAGGTGCCGTGGTCAACCGGCGGCGAGGTGAGCCGTACGCCGATGATGCGGTCGGGGAGCAGCCCGTCGCCGGGCGCGTCGGGCCGTTCACCCCACAGGGCGTTGGGCACGGTGCCGCGCAGCACCGAGCGGCCCCAGTCCGCCAGGGTCACGTCCTGGCCGTCGCGGGTCAGCCACACGCGCAGTTCGCTGTCGCGGTCGCGCGTGCGCATGGGGAGGATGTCCAGCCGGTCACCGGTGTCCACCGGCGTGGTGCTCGTCCGGTCCAGGAACAGCTTGCTGACCGGCGCCTGGGTGTCGGCGGTGAAGGTGAACCCGCCGTTGTCGGCCAGCCACGGCTTGACGGCGCCCGGCGTGGCCGCGGCGCCTTCGCCGGCGTATCCGGCGTTCGGGACGGTACGGACCATGTTCGACGGCGGCGGCAGCATGCCCTGGAAGCCGCCCCAGTCCAGTGCGGGGGGAGTGTTACGGCGCGGCGAGCCAAAGCCGATGGTGAAGGAGACGAACCACAGGTGGACGGTGAACTCGCCGCCCACCGGCGGGCCCCACACCCGGCCGCTGACCCCGACCTCGACCGAGATCGTGACCTTGACGAAGGCCACCTTGACGGTGGCGGACACGCCGACCCGCACGCCCACGCCCACGTCGAAGGAGAAGGGGTTCCACTCCACCAGGGCGTCAATCCGAGCGGTGAGCCAGGCCCGCAGTGCCTTCGACGTGAAATTGATGTCGAGAAGCCCGCCCGCCATCAGCCACTTGGGGGTGAGCGCGGCGTAGGCATTGCCGGTGATGCTGACGGTGGACCCAATGCCCCAGGTGATACCGGCGGGTTGCTGCCTGGGGTAGCGGGCGGGGAGTTCGCGGCCGGCCGGAAGCCAGCCGAGGATCAGCGCGAAGTCACCGGCGTGCGGATGGTCGCCGAACCAGACCTTCACCCCGACTCCGCCGCGCATTTCGCAGTTCGGGTCGAGGATGAAGGTTTTGTCCGTCATGGCGGCGCTGATGCTCAGCTCACCCGCCCGGGGCCGGACGGTCGCCTCGATGCCGATGTCCACTCGGGCGATCTTCTTGTCGCCCTTGGTGGGCAAAAGGGCACTGGCGACGCCCAGCAGGCTGATCGTCAGGTCCGATCCGAACTGCAACAGGGCCATCGCACGTCCGCGGAAGGCCTCGAAACAGTCGAAGGCCATACCGGCGGCGATCCACAGATTGCCCTCCTGCGGCCGCACCCACGGGTTTGAGCCACCGATGAGGGTGCTCAGCACGGCCAGTGGGTCAACCTGCTCGCCGTCGGCACCGATCTCGCCGGGGTTGTCCAGCGCGACCAGGAAGGGAAACCCTCCCAAGGCGTCGGCGGACGGCACCCGCACCCTGCTGTTCCACCCGAAACCAGCAGATATGCCCCGGACTTGGAATCCGGGTGGGCCGAAGCCGGTCTCGCTGCCGAGCGACCCATAGCCGAAGAACGACGGTCCCGCCTCGCCGCTGCCGTCCGGGACGACATACGCGCCCATCGCAGAGCCGTTGAACGTCCCGGTGTCCACGAGCAGCACGCCACCCACAACGGCCTTGTACGGCGGGGCGGCCGGCAGCGCGGTCAGCGCGCCCGCGATCCGCAGCGGCGGGTTGACGTACTCGATACTGATGCCGTTCTCGCCATCGACCGGCCCAATGGGCGACCAGCCGCGCACGGCCGGCGACTCCAGCACGCGCACGCCCTTGCGGCGCACCGCCGGCGGCCGGGGGACGAGGACGCCGTGCTCGGTCACCAGCGCCCGCGGCCCGCGCTCACGAGCGGCGGCGGATTTCACGGAGGCCTTGGGCAGCGCACGCCCCAGCCCGTCCCGCCGCCCGGGGTCGGTCTCCGCTACCGGGCCGGTACGGGTCAGCCGGTACGGTCGGCCGCCCACCACCGCCCACGCGCCGGGCGCAAGCCCGCCACCGGCCGGCGCACCGCCGACCAGCCGCAGCTCGCGGCCCGCCCCGAGCTCCGCGACCGCCAGCACGCCGGTGACTTGCTCACTGTCCCCGGTGAAGGCCAGCCGTACGGGCACCGGCCCGGGCCCGGCGGTCGTCACGGCCCGCCCGGTCACCCGTATTCCGCGCGGCTCGGCCACCGCGTCGTCGATCCGCAGCGTCCCGCCCGGGAACACGAGGTCCGAGGACGGCGCTACGCCGAGTACGGACGCCGGGATCTCCACCCGCCCCTGACGATCGGCGTCCCCTAAGAGCTTGCGCACGTCGTCCATGCGTAACGTCACCGATTCACCTATTTCTTCCACTCCTGCCACCAGGCGGACCCTTGATGCCTGCGTGTGCGCACCTTCGGTGCGATCAGCCTAGATGATCTTGTGGGGAAGGGGGCCGGATGGCGAGATCGGGTCGGCGGACGCCCTCCGGGTATCGTCGACGCCGCCGGTGACCGCCTCGCCGTCCTGTCCGACAGAAGCAGCCGCACCGGCGACGACGTCTTCGAACTCCTCGCCGTCGGCGCGCGTACGGTCCTGGCTGGGCCGACCGCACGTCTACGGCCTGGCCCTGGAGGGGCGGTCCGGGGTGGAGCACGTCATGCGCATCCTCCTCGCCGAGTTCGACATCCGCGCCGACAGCGTCACCGTCCCCGTCCGGTCGCGCCTCGCCGTCGTCGGCGAGAACGGCCGGGGCAAGACCACGCTGCTGCAGTCCTCGCCGGGCTGATCACGCTCGACGGGGGGACTGTGCACCGGGCCGGCACGATCGGTCCGGCCCGCCAGGAGCTGTCCGCGCGCGACGGCGGGACGGCCGGCAGCCTGACGTCCCAGGCGCTGGC
>NZ_JBFAPH010000415.1:0-4714 GCF_040675635.1 Streptomyces sp. NPDC049577 | reverse complement strand
GGCCGTTCGGGCCGTTCGGGCCGTTCGGGCCGGCGAGGGGGAAGGGCAGGGGACCGGCCGGTCCGGCGGGCGGAGCCGCCGGGACGGGCACGCCGGTGCCGTCCGGGCCGGCGGGGGCGGTTCCGGGGAAGGGCCCCGGGCCACCTCGTCCGGGAGCGGCGGCGCCCTCCGCCGGTGCGGCGGGCGGCACACCGGGAGCGTTCGGCCCGGCGGGAGGGAACGGCACGGGCCCGGCCTGGGGGCCGGCCGCGTCCGCGCCGCCGGGGACGGCGGCCACCGGCCCGGGGAACGGGCCCGGGCCGCGCACGTCGGGGACGCCCGCCGGTGCGGGCTCGGCCGGGGGAGCCGCCTCGGAGGGCGGCGGGCCCGCCTGGCCGGGGACGGCGGGGCGGTGCGTCGCGTCGGCGGACGCCTCGGTGCCGCTCCGGCGGTCCGCCTCGGCCGGCGGCAGGGCGAACGCCGTGCGCTCGCCGGTGGGACGCGGCTCGGGGCCGGGCGCCGCCCGGCGCGCACGCCGGCCCATGGGCGCCGGCTCCGCGGCGGCGACCGGGGCGGGCTCGGGGACCGGGGCGCGGTCCGCGTCGGCGGGGGGCAGCGCGAAGGCCGTGCGGCGGGCGCGGCGGCCGCCGCCCTGCGCCTGCGCGGGCACCACCGGCTCGGGGGACTCGGCCGGCTCGGCGGCCTCCGGACCCCGGCGACGCCCCGTCGGCTGGGACGGGGACTGCTCCTCGGTCCCGCGCGCCCGCTGCGCCGGCATCGGCATGACGGTCGTACCGCCGCCGATGGTCGCCGGCGAGGCGTCGGCGCGGTCCTGGGCCGACGCCGGGACCGGGCCCGCGTCCGCCGAGACCGGCACCTCCAGGACGTACGCCTTGCCACCCGCCGCGCCCGGCACGTCGTGCGTCTGCAGCACGCCGCCGTGCCGGCGGACGATGCCGCGCACGACCGGGCCGTGCACCGGGTCGCCGCCCGCGTGCGGGCCGCGTACCTCGACGCGGACGACCTCGCCGCGCTGGGCCGCCGCCACGACGATCGTCGAGTCGCCGGCGACCGTGCCGCCCGTCGAGTCGATCCCCGCGACGTCGGCGATCAGATGGGCGAGGGCCTGGGCGAAGAGCGCCGCGTCCACCTCGGCCTCGATGGCCGGGGCGTGCACCGCGAACTGCGCGCGGCCCGGCCCGATCAGCTCGACGGCTCCCTCGACGCCGGCGGCGACCACCTCGTCGAGGGAGACCCGCTCCCGCTGGAGCCGGGTCTGGCCCGCGTCGAGCCGCTGGTAGGCGAGGACGTTGTCGACGAGCGTCGTCATCCGGGTGTACCCGGCGGCCAGGTGGTGCAGGATCTGGTTGGCCTCGGGCCACAGCTGCCCGGCCGGATCGTCGGCCAGGGTGCCCAGTTCGGCGCGGAGTTGTTCGAGCGGCCCGCGCAGCGAGCCGTCGAGGACGGCGAGCAGCTGCGCGTGCCGGGCGGCCAGCGCGTCGTACGGGCGGCGGTCGGTGAAGGTCATGACCGCGCCGACGAGCTGGTCCCCGTCGCGCACGGGCGCCGTGGTCAGGTCCACGGGCACGGCCCGCCCGTCCTTCGCCCACAGCACCTGCCCGCGCACCCGGTGCTTGCGCCCCGAGCGCAGGGTGTCGGCGATGGGCGACTCCTCGTACGGGAACGGCGTGCCGTCCGCGCGGGAGTGGTGGATCAGCGGGTGCAGCTCGTGCCCGCCCAGGTCGCTGGCGCGGTAGCCGAGGATCTGCGCGGCGGAGGGATTGACCAGGACGACCTTGCCGGCGATGTCCACGCCGACGACGCCCTCGGCGGCGGCCCGCAGGATCATCTCCGTCTGGCGCTGCTGCCGGGCCAGTTCGGCCTCGGTGTCCAGCGTGCCGGTCAGGTCCCGGACGACGAGCATGAGCAGCTCGTCCCCGGTGTACGAGGAGTGCGGCTCGGCGTACGGGGTACGGCCGTCCTCCAGATTGGCGCTGGTGACCTCCACCGGGAACTGCGTGCCGTCCGTACGGCGCGCGATCATCCGGGTCGGCTTGGTGCGGCCGCCGTCGCCGTCCTCAGGGGGACGCATCGAGCCGGGGATGCGGCGCGAGTCGAAGTCGGGCAGCAGGTCGAGGAGTCCGCGCCCGACGAGCCCGGTGCCCGGGACCTCGAACGTCTCCAGGGCGATGTGGTTCGCGTTGACGACCGTGCCGTTGCAGTTGACGAGCAGCAGGGCATCGGGCAGGGCGTCGAGTATGGCTGCGAGGCGAGCAGCGCCTCGGGATGGCCTGCTGCTCACGACGACGCTTCCTCCCTGGTTACCGCACCTTGCGTACCGCTGTGGGCGGATTCGCGGCGCCCCGGCGGCCTGTCATTGAAGGGAAGTCTACGGGCTGCCGAGGTGGGTGCGACGGCGGATGACGGGTGCGGCGAGACCCTGTCCAGGGCGCTTCCCGGCTGGTTCCGGGCCGCTCCCGGGCGTGTCGGTGCACGACCGACATGCCCGCAGTGTCACCCCTTGGGGGTGCTCGGCGGACCGCCGAGGAGGGTGGAGAAGCGGTTCCAGCGGGCCGTCTCGCAGCCGTCCTTCCGGTTGAACCGCGCGTCCACCGGGCGGCCCGCCCAGGTGCCGGTGACGTGCGCCTGTTCCGGGCCGCCGTAGAGCATCGTGCACATCTGCCCCTTGGGCACCGGCGCGAAGAGCTCCTGGCCCCACCGCGTCTGCCCGTCGACCTGGTCGCAGGCCGCCTTGGCGTGCGGGTGCGTGCCGCCGGCCGGGTGGCAGTACAGCTCGTACCGCGCGTCGCGCGGCCCGCTGTCGCTGATCACGACGGTGAGGTGGTCGCCGCGCTCCAGGCCGGGCAGTGGCAGCGGCAGCGGCGCCGCCGACGCGGTGGGTGCCACGGGGGCGGCGGCGAACAGGGCCGGGGCCAGGGCGGTGGCGGCGGCCAGGGCGAGACGGCGGAGCGACATGGGGGGACTCCAGGGTCGGTGAGGGGTCGCGCGCGGGGCACCGGCCGGGAACGGACCGGGCCCTTCACCCCTCTAACGCGCCGGGGCGCCCCGCGTTGCGCTCCGGGAACACCTTTGCCCCGGCCGCCACCGGCCCGGTACCTTAGGGGTGCGATTGGTGGCAGGCCCCACGGCTGTGTCATCATCGGCACGCGACACCCGCGCTCGCGCGGGTGTGCTGGAGGCGTCGCCTAGTCCGGTCTATGGCGCCGCACTGCTAATGCGGTTTGGGCCTTAAAGCCCATCGAGGGTTCAAATCCCTCCGCCTCCGCAGCCGCCGACAAGCCCCGGCCGTCCGATGGACGGCCGGGGCTTTCGCGTTTCCGCTTTTCTGGCGTTTGTGCAGGTCAGGGTGGGTGCGGGGAACGGATTTCGTCTCCCGGCGGTGTTCATGTAATGTTGTTCCCGCAACGCCGACCGGCGCGGAAACGCCGCCGGGAAGCCAAGCGCTCGTAGCTTAACGGATAGAGCACTTGACTACGGATCAAGAGGTTGCAGGTTCGAATCCTGCCGAGCGCACAGCCGAGAAGCCGGTCCCCAGTATCTGGATCCGGTCTCTCGACCGTCGCGGGGTGGAGCAGCTCGGTAGCTCGCTGGGCTCATAACCCAGAGGTCGCAGGTTCAAATCCTGTCCCCGCTACTAGGACCGCAGGCCCGGCACTGTTCATGCAGTGCCGGGCCTGCGGCGTTTTCACATGTCCCGGACACCTGCCTGGCGCACGGTGTAACGCGGCGCGCCCTTCATGACGTGTACACAGTGACGTCGGATCATGGAGGGCGACACGGTGGGTGAAGCACCCGGGGACTACCTGGAGTTCGCGGCCGCGCGCAGCGGGTATCTGTTCCGCACCGCGTGCCTGCTGACCGGTGGGGACTGGCATCTCGCGGAGGATCTGGTCCAGGAGACCCTGGCCAAGATGTACCGCTCGTGGCGGCGGATCAACCGCCGCGAGTCGCCGGTGGCCTACGCGCACACCGTTCTGGTGCGCACTTTCCTCTCGCACCGCCGGCTGCGCAGCTCCACCGAGCGCCCGAGCGACTGGTTCCCGGACTCCGCCGGGCGCCCGGACGACGCCGAGCTGCGGCTGACGCTGCTGGACGGCCTGTCCCGGCTCGCCGCCAAGGACCGGGCCGTGCTGGTGCTGCGCTACTGGGAGGACCGCACGGTGGAGGAGACCGCCGCGGCCATGAAGGTCTCGGCGGGCGCGGTGCGCGTCCGGAGCCTGCGCGCCCTGCAGCGGATGCGCGAGCTGCTCGGCGACGAGCTGTCCGAGCCGGCCCTCC
This sequence comes from Streptomyces sp. NPDC049577, assembly GCF_040675635.1. Taxonomy (NCBI): domain Bacteria; kingdom Bacillati; phylum Actinomycetota; class Actinomycetes; order Kitasatosporales; family Streptomycetaceae; genus Streptomyces; species Streptomyces sp. NPDC049577. The sequence goes on along the minus strand of NZ_JBFAPH010000415.1, from coordinate 436 downwards.
GCTAGCCGCCCCGGCCGCCCGCCCGGTCCGCCTGTCCCGCCGCCGGCCCGTGTGCCGACCCCCTCACTGCCGTACGAGCTGTACGAACGGAGCCGTCCCATGCCCCTCGATGACCGTCTCGACGACCATGACGACGAATTCGCGCGGCGGCTGTCCGCCGCCATGGGCGGTGCGGCCCGCGCGTTCCCGCCGCCCACCGACGACCTGGTGAACCGCGCCGCCGCGCGGGGCCGCCGGCTGCGCCGCGTGCGCGCCCTCCAGATCGGCGGGGCGGGTGCCGCGCTGACCCTCGTCGCGCTCGGCGGCACGCTCCTGGGCACCGGCGGCACCGGCGGCCGCGCCGCCGCCCCGCAGACCGTGGGGCCCGCCGCGACGGGCGCCTCGGAGGCGCCGCTCCGCCCGGTGGGCGCGCAGGAGATGGTCGACACGCTGAAGG
>NZ_JBFAPH010000414.1:0-4735 GCF_040675635.1 Streptomyces sp. NPDC049577 | reverse complement strand
CTCGGAACCGCTGGGGCCGGGGCGGCGCTCCGGGAGGCGCCGCCCCGGGGTGTGCGGGGCACGCCCTCAGCGGACGGCCGCGCGGCGCAGGCGCGTCGTGCGGTGGACGGGATCGGTGTCGATCTTCGGGATGACGTGTTCACCGATCAGCCGGAGCGTGGTCATGGTGTCCTCGTACGGGATGCCGATCGGCAGCCCGAAGGCCAGCTGGTCCGCGCCCGCCTGCTCCCAGCGCTTGCACTGGCGGAACACCTCGTCGGGGTCGCCGCAGATCATCAGCTCCTCGGCGATGAGGAGTTCGACGACCTCCTCCGTGTACTCGGGCAGCAGCTCCGGCCAGCGCGGGATGCCCTCGGGGCGGGGGAAGGTGTCGTGGTAGCGGAAGAGCAGCGACTGGAGGTAGTGCAGCCCGCCCCCGACGGCGATGCGCACGGCCTTCTCGTGCGTCTCCGCGCAGATCGCCGTGGAGGTGACCATGACGTTGTCGTTGACGAACGCGCCGACCGGCCGGGCCTGGGCGATCGCCGACTTGTAGGAGTCGACCACCCACTCCATGTCGGAGACCTTCTGCACGCTGAAGCCCAGGACGCCCAGGCCCTTGCGGGCCGCCATGGCGTACGAGGAGGGCGAGCCCGCCGCGTACCACATGGCGGGGTGGGCCGGGCCGTACGGCTTGGGGAGGATCCGGCGCGGCGGAAGGGTCCAGTGCTCGCCCCGGAAGCCCTCGTACTCCTCCTGGAGCCACATCCGGGGGAACTCCGCGATGGTCTCCTCCCAGATCTCCCGGGTGACGTCCATGGACGTCGCACCGGGGAGGAAGCCGAGGATCTCGTGGCTGCCCGCGCCCCGTCCGGTGCCGAACTCGAAGCGGCCGCCGGAGAGATGGTCGAGCATGGCCGCCTTCTCGGCGACCTTGGCCGGGTGGTTGACCTGGGGCAGCGGGTTGAAGATGCCGGAGCCGAGGTGGATGCGCTCGGTCGCGTGGGCGAGGTAGCCGAGGAAGACGTCGTTGGCGGAGAGGTGGGAGTACTCGTCCAGGAAGTGGTGCTCGGAGGCCCAGGCGTACTTGAAGCCGGACCGGTCGGCCTGGATGACGTACTCGGTCTCCTCCAGCAGCGCGTGGTGCTCGGCCTCGGGGTCGCGCCGCCGCCGGCTCTCCGGCACGTACCCCTGTACGAAGATCCCGAATTCCACGGAGGTCACCTATCTTTCTGACGAACCGTCAGGCGACTGCGACTCTGGCACACAGGGACGTCACGGGGAAGGGTCAGAACAGCGACAGCCCCGCCAGCCAGCCCCCGTCGACGACGAAGGGCTGCCCGGTCACGTACGAGGAGTCGTCCGAGGTCAGGAAGAGCGCCAGCCGTGCCACCTCCTCCGGCCGCCCGGCCCGTCCCAGCGGTACGTGCGCACGGAACAGCTCGTCGACCGCCGCGCGCCCCGCGCCCGGGTCGAGCGGGGCGGGGTTGATCATCGGGGTGTCGATGCCGCCCGGGCACATCGCGTTGACCCGGATGCCCCGGCCGGCCAGCTCCAGCGCGGCCACCCGGGTCATGCCGAGCACGGCGGCCTTGCTCGCGGCGTAGGAGGTGAGCGAGGCCATCCCCGCCAGGGCCGTGTACGAGCAGGTGTTGACGATCGTCCCGCCGCCGGCCGCCGCGAGCTCGGGCGCGACCGCGCGCATGCCCAGGAAGGTGCCGGTCTGGTTGACCCGTACGACCTCCTCGTACTCGGCGAGCGGGGTGTGCTCCAGCGCGTTGAAGCGCAGGATCCCGGCGTTGTTGACCAGGCCGTCGAGCCGCCCGAAGGCGTCCTTGGCCACCGCCACCGCCGCCGGCCAGCCGGCCTCGTCGCCCACGTCCAGATGGACGTAGCGGGCCGACTTCCCGCCCAGCTCCTCCGCCACCGCGCGGCCCGCCTCGTCCAGGACGTCGGCCAGCACGACCCGCGCGCCCTCGGCGGCGAACAGCCGCGCCTCCTGTTCGCCCTGCCCGCGCGCCGCGCCGGTGACGAGCACCACGCGGCCGTCCAGCCTGCCCATGGCCACGCCTCCCGTCAGCGCCCCGGCCCGGGCCAGAGGCCCTCCGGGGTCAGCCCGAGCAGCTCGATCGCGTTGCCCCGCACGATGCGCTCGACCGTCTCCGGCGGCAGGTGCGCCATCTGCTCCTCGGCGACCTCGCGGGACTTGGGCCAGGTGGAGTCGGAGTGCGGGTAGTCCGTCTCGTACAGCACGTTGCCCTCGCCGATCGCGTCGAGGTTGCGCAGCCCGAAGGCGTCGTCGAAGAAACAGCCGTACACGTGCCGCGCGAAGAGCTCCGAGGGCCGGGTGCGGACCTTGTCCGCGACGCCGCCCCAGCCGCGGTTCTCCTCCCAGACGACGTCCGCCCGCTCCAGGATGTAGGGAATCCAACCGATCTGCCCCTCCGCGTACATGATGCGCAGACCGGGGAACCGCTCGAACTTGCCGGACATCAGCCAGTCGACGAGCGAGAAGCAGCAGTTGGCGAAGGTGATGGTCGAACCGACCGCCGGCGGCGCGTCCTGTGAGGTCGAGGGCATGCGGGAGGAGGAGCCGATGTGCATGGCGATGACGGTGCCGGTCTCCGCGCAGGCCGCGAGGAACGGGTCCCAGGCGTCACCGTGCACGGACGGCAGCCCGAGGTGCGGCGGGATCTCGGAGAAGCACACCGCGCGCACGCCCCGCGCCGCGTTGCGCCGCACCTCCTCCGCGGCGAGCCCGGCGTCCCACAGCGGCACGAGCGTGAGCGGGATCAGCCGGCCGCCCGCGGCCGGACCGCACCACTCCTCGACCATCCAGTCGTTGTAGGCCCGCACGCACAGCAGGGCGAGCTCGCGGTCGGACGCCTCGGCGAACGACTGGCCGCAGAAGCGCGGGAAGGTGGGGAAGCAGAGCGCGGACTGGACGTGGTTGAGGTCCATGTCGGCCAGCCGGTCGGGCACGCTGTAGGAGCCCGGCCGCATCTGTTCGTAGGTGATCGCTTCCAGTCTGATGTCATCCCTGGAGCATCCGACGGCGGTATCCAGCCGGGTGAGCGGACGGCGCAAATCCTCATAGACCCACCAGTCCGCCACCGGGCCCTCGTCCCCGGGACCGCCCATGACGGGCGCGAAGCGCCCGCCGTTGAAGGTCATGCCCGTCAGGGGCGCACGGACCACATGGGGCCCGGCATCGCGGAATACCGCCGGTAGCCGCTCTCTCCAGACGTCAGGAGGCTCGACCGTGTGGTCGTCCACCGAGATTATCTTGGGGAAGCTCCGCATGGCCGGACAGGCTAGCGCCGAACTGACGAAGCGTCAGTAGGGTCGTGGGTCGGTCCTTGGCAGGGCTTGTGGAGAGGCCGGACCCCTGCTGACGCGGAGGCCCGGGACAAGGCAGACTGGCCGGTGCGACCGAGCAGGACAAGCAGGGGGTCACGATGGCCGGCGACACAGAGCACGGGCAGCGGCTGCGCTTCACCGTGCTCGGGCCCGTCCGCGCCTGGCGCGGCGAGGAACTGCTCAACACCGGCTCGCCCCAGCAGCGGGCCCTTCTGGCGGCCCTGCTGCTGCGCGGCGGACGCACCGCCACCGCACCGGAGCTCGTCGACGCGCTCTGGGGCGAGGAGCCGCCGCACGCGGCCCTGGCCGCGCTGCGCACCTACGCCTCCCGGCTCCGCAAGGCCTTCGGGACCGACGCCGACGCCCTGGTCAGCGAGGCCGGCGGCTACGCGATCCGGGTCGGCGTCGGCGGGCTCGACATCGACACCGCCGAACGGCTGGCGGCCGAGGCCGACAAGGCCCGGGCGGCCGGCGACCGCCCGCGCGCCCGCGAGCTGATGAACGAGGCCCTCGGCGTGTGGGACGGCGAGCCCCTCGCGGGCCTGCCCGGCCCCTACGCCGAGACCCAGCGCGCCCGGCTGGAGGAGTGGCGGCTGTCCCTGCTGGAGACCCGCCTCGACCTCGACCTGGAGGTCGGCTGCCACGCCGAGGCCGTCTCCGAGCTCACCGCGCTGACCGCCGCCCACCCGCTGCGCGAGCGGCTGCGCGAATTGCTCATGCTCGCCCTCTACCGCGGCGGCCGGCAGGCCGAGGCGCTCGCCGTCTACGCCGACACCCGCCGGCTGCTCGCCGACGAACTCGGGGTCGACCCCTGCCCCGAGCTCTCCGAGCTCCAGCAGCGCATCCTCCAGGCCGACGCCGACCTCAACGTCCACCTCTCCCCCGCCGACCGGCACTCCGCCGGGCCCACCTTCGTCCGGCCCGCCCAGCTCCCGGCCACCGTCTCCGACTTCACCGGCCGCGCCACCTTCGTCAGCGAGCTCAGCGACCAGCTGGCCACCGCCGAGGGCAGCGTCATGGCCGTCTCCGCCGTCGCCGGCATCGGCGGCGTCGGCAAGACGACCCTCGCCGTGCACGTCGCCCACGCCGCCCGCCACCACTTCCCGGACGGCCAGCTCTACGTCGACCTCCAGGGCACCGGCCCGGTCGTCGCCGAACCGGAGGCCGTTCTGGGCGCCTTCCTGCGCGCCCTCGGCATCCCGGACGCCGCCATTCCGGAAGGCGTCGAGGAACGCTCGGCCCTCTTCCGCTCCACCCTCGACGGACGCCGCGTGCTGGCCCTGCTGGACAACGCCCGCGATGCCGCCCAGGTCCGCCCGCTCCTGCCCGGCACCGAGGGCTGCGCCGCCCTGGTCACCAGCCGCACCCGCATGGTCGACCTCGCCGGCGCCCACCT
>NZ_JBFAPH010000413.1:0-4766 GCF_040675635.1 Streptomyces sp. NPDC049577 | reverse complement strand
AGTCGCAGTACCCGCAGCGCGTGGCGCAGTAGGGGACGTGCAGGTAGAAGCCGAGCGGCCGCTGCCCGGAGCCGTCGAGGGCATGACGGGGCAGCGCCCCGTCCTCGGGCATGGGCTCGCCGTCAGGCAGTACGGAAGGCATGGGTCCCATTGTCCGGCATCGACGCGGGGACCTCGCCGGTCAGCTCTCGCGGGCGCCCGCGTACATCTCCTCGATCAGCTCCTTGTACTGCCGCTCGACCACCGGCCGCTTCAGCTTCAGGCTGGGGGTGTGCTCGCCGTGCTCGACGTCGAGGTCCCTCGGCAGCAGCCGGAACTTCTTGATCGTCTGCCAGCGCTGGAGGCCCTGGTTGAGCTCCCGCACATAGCCGTCGATGAGCTCCTCGGTCTCCTTGGCGGCGACCACCTCGGCGTAGGGCTTGCCCGCCAGGCCGTGCTCGGCGGCCCAGGCGAGGATGGCGGGTTCGTCGAGGGCGATCAGGGCGGTGCAGTAGTTGCGGTCGGCGCCGTGCACCAGGATGTTCGAGACGAACGGGCAGACGCCCTTGAAGGCGCCCTCGACCTCGGCGGGGGCGACGTACTTGCCGCCCGAGGTCTTGATCAGGTCCTTCTTCCGGTCGGTGATGCGCAGATAGCCGTCCGGGGACAGTTCGCCGATGTCGCCGGTGTGGAACCAGCCGTCCGGTTCGAGGACCTCGGCGGTGCGCTCGGGCTGGCCGTGGTAGCCCTCCATGACGCCGGGGCAGCGGATGAGGATCTCGCCGTCGTCGGCGATGCGCACCTCGGTGCCGGGCAGGGGCTTGCCGACGGTGCCGGTGCGGAAGGCGTCCCCGGGGTTGACGAAGTTACCGGCGCTGGTCTCGGTGAGACCGTAGCCCTCCAGGATGACGACGCCGGCGCCGGCGAAGAAGTAGCCGATCTCCGGGGCGAGCGCGGAGGCGCCGGAGAGGCAGGCGCGCAGCCGGCCCCCGAAGGCGTGGCGGATCTTGGCGTAGACGAGCGCGTCGGCGACGCGGTGCCGGGCGGCGAGGCCGAAGGGGACGGTCCTGCTGCCGGTGCGGCGGAAGTTGTCCTGCTGGACGCGGGCGTACTCGCGGGCGGTCGCCGCGGCCCACTGGAAGATCTTGTACTTGGCGCCGCCGCCCTCGCGCGCCTTGGCCGCGACGCCGTTGTAGACCTTCTCGAAGATGCGCGGGACGGCCGCCATATAGGTGGGGCGGACGACCGGCAGATTCTCGATGATCTTGTCGACGCGGCCGTCGACGGCGGTGATGTGCCCGACGGTGATGTGGCCGGCGGTGAGCACCTTGCCGAAGACGTGGGCGAGCGGCAGCCAGAGGTACTGCACGTCCTCCGGGGTGAGCAGGCCGGTGGCCTGGATGCCGCGGCCCATGTAGGACCAGGCGTCGTGCCGCAGCCGCACGCCCTTGGGGCGGCCGGTGGTGCCGGAGGTGTAGATGAGGGTGGCGAGCTGCTCGGCGCTCAGGGCGTCGACGCGCTCGCGGACGAGCCCGGGCCGGTCCTTGAGGAGCTTGGCGCCGCGGCGCTCCAGCTCGGCGAGGGAGAGCACCCAGCCCTCGGGGTCGTCCTCGTGGGGGACGGCGTCGTCGGCGTCGATGACCACGACGTGGCACAGCCGGGGCAGGTCGGCGCGGCGCAGGCGGACCTTGTCGAGCTGGGCGGCGTTCTCGGCGATGAGCACCCGGCTCTCGGAGTCGCCCAGCATGTAGGCCGTCTCGTCGGCGTTGGTGCTGGGGTAGACGGGGGTGACGGCGGCGCCGGAGCACATGATGCCGAGGTCGGCGAGGATCCACTCCAGGCGGGTGGCCGAGGCGAGCGCGACGCGCTCCTCGGGCCGTATGCCGAGGTCGACGAGGCCGGCGGCGATGGCGAAGACGCGGTCGGCGGCCTGCTGCCAGGTGAGCGAGGCCCAGGTGTCGGGGCCCTGGCCGGAGGGGGCGGGGACGGGGTGGCGGTAGGCCTCCCGGTCGGGTGTCGCGGCGACGCGGTCGAGGAAGAGGTGGGCCACGGACGGCGGCCGGTTCTCGATCAAAGCCTGTGTCTCGGTCACGGCATCCTCCGGGGCCCGCTTCGTTGCTGGTGACTCGCGAGTAACCTTCGAGCAGTGATCAGACTAGAGCCCCTGCGGCCGTCGCGTAAGAGTGCGAGAAGGACTGGTTGACGCGATCCGCGCCACGCGCGCCGGCCCGTCCGCACACCGGGTGCGGACGGGCCGGATCGGGCCTGATCGGGCCGGACGGGCCGGAGCCCGGGGGACCGTTACTTCTTGCTCTTGTCGCCCTCGTCGCTGGACAGCACCGCGATGAAGGCCTCCTGCGGCACCTCGACGCTGCCGACCATCTTCATCCGCTTCTTGCCTTCCTTCTGCTTCTCCAGCAGCTTCCGCTTGCGGGAGATGTCACCGCCGTAGCACTTGGCGAGGACGTCCTTGCGGATGGCGCGGACCGTCTCACGGGCGATGACCCGGGAACCGATGGCGGCCTGGATCGGCACCTCGAAGTTCTGCCGGGGGATGAGCTCGCGCAGCTTGGCGACCAGCCGCACGCCGTACGCGTACGCCTTGTCCTTGTGCGTGATGGCGGAGAAGGCGTCGACCTTGTCGCCGTGCAGCAGGATGTCGACCTTGACGAGCTCGCTGGACTGCTCGCCGGTGGGCTCGTAGTCCAGGGAGGCGTAGCCGCGGGTCTTGGACTTGAGCTGGTCGAAGAAGTCGAAGACGACCTCGGCGAGGGGCAGCGTGTAGCGGATCTCGACACGGTCCTCGGAGAGGTAGTCCATGCCGAGCAACACGCCGCGGCGGTTCTGGCAGAGCTCCATGATCGCGCCGATGAACTCGCTGGGGGCGAGGATCGTGGCGCGCACGACCGGCTCGTAGACCTCGTCGATCTTGCCGGTGGGGAACTCGCTGGGGTTGGTGACCGTGTGCTCGGTGCCGTCCTCCATGATCACGCGGTAGACCACGTTGGGGGCGGTGGCGATCAGGTCGAGGCCGAACTCGCGCTCCAGGCGCTCGCGGATGACCTCCAGGTGCAGCAGGCCCAGGAAGCCCACGCGGAAGCCGAAGCCCAGGGCGGCGGAGGTCTCCGGCTCGTAGACCAGCGCGGCGTCGTTGAGCTGGAGCTTGTCGAGGGCCTCCCGCAGCTCCGGGTAGTCGGAGCCGTCCAGCGGGTAGAGGCCGGAGAACACCATGGGCTTGGGGTCCTTGTACCCGCCCAGGGCCTCGGTGGCGCCGCCGGTGAGCTGGGTGATGGTGTCGCCCACCTTGGACTGGCGGACGTCCTTCACGCCGGTGATCAGATAGCCCACCTCGCCCACGGACAGGCCGTCGGCGGGGGTCATCTCGGGCGAGTTGGTGCCGATCTCCAGCAGCTCGTGGGCGGCGCCGGTCGACATCATCCTGATGCGCTCGCGCTTGCCGAGCGTGCCGTCGACGACCTTCACATAGGTGACGACACCCCGGTAGGCGTCGTAGACCGAGTCGAAGATCATCGCGCGGGCCGGGGCGTCCTTGACGCCGACCGGGGCCGGGACGGTCGCCACGACGCGGTCGAGCAGCGCGTCGACGCCGACGCCGGTCTTGGCGGAGACGCGCAGGACGTCCTCCGGGTCGCAGCCGACCAGGTTGGCCAGCTCGGCGGCGAACTTCTCGGGCTGCGCGGCGGGCAGGTCGATCTTGTTGAGGACCGGGATGATCGTGAGGTCGTTCTCCATCGCCAGGTAGAGGTTGGCGAGGGTCTGGGCCTCGATGCCCTGGGCGGCGTCCACCAGGAGGATGCAGCCCTCGCACGCGGCGAGGGAGCGCGAGACCTCGTAGGTGAAGTCGACGTGACCAGGGGTGTCGATCATGTTGAGGATGTGGGTGGTGCCCGCGTCCTCGCCCTCGGTGGGCGCCCAGGGCAGCCGGACCGCCTGGGACTTGATCGTGATGCCGCGCTCGCGCTCGATGTCCATCCGGTCGAGGTACTGCGCACGCATCTGCCGCTGGTCGACCACGCCGGTCAGCTGGAGCATCCGGTCGGCGAGCGTCGACTTGCCGTGGTCGATATGCGCGATGATGCAGAAGTTACGGATCAGAGCCGGGTCGGTACGGCTCGGCTCGGGCACGTGGGCAGGGGTCGCGGGCACTCAGGATCCATTCGGTGACTGCGGGAGTCGGATGTCTGGAGTCGGATATACGGCCCCTCCATCGTCCCATGACTGGCGGCCTCGGTCCGGTTTGGGACGCCGTCGCGCCTGCTGGTAGCCTGGTGCACTGTGCCTCGTGCCCTCTCTGTGCGTGGCGCGCCGCGCCTCGTCCCCCGATGGGGCGCTTTCAAGATCCAGACGAACCTGAAAAGGCTCTTTCGTGGCGAACATCAAGTCCCAGATCAAGCGGAACAAGACCAACGAGAAGGCGCGCCTGCGCAACAAGGCCGTCAAGTCCGAGGTCAAGACCTTCGTCCGCGCCGCTCGCGAGGCCCTGGCCGCCGGTGACGCCGAGAAGGCCGTCGCCGCCGTCGCCCTGGCCGGCAAGAAGCTCGACAAGGCCGCCAGCAAGGGTGTCCTGCACAAGAACGCCGCCGCCAACAAGAAGTCGGCGCTGGCCAAGCAGGCTGCCTCCCTCAAGGGCTGAAGCCTCTCCGGGGCGTAAGCCCCGGTCCTCGCCGGTACGGGCTCCAGCGGGCCCCGCCGGGGAAGAGCCAGCCACCGTGCCCCTCCAGGTGCACCCAGCGCACCCGCTCGTACGACCGCCACCAGCCGTCCCC
>NZ_JBFAPH010000412.1:0-4813 GCF_040675635.1 Streptomyces sp. NPDC049577 | reverse complement strand
GGTCCGGTGTGCGGCTGACCGTGCGGCCCAGCGCGGCCGCGGCCCGGGCGAAGACCACGGCGTCGTGCACGGCCGCCCCGCCGGGGTCGTTGTTGAAGTAGGCGTACACATCGGCCCCGTCCGGCCAGGTGTCGGCGACGCGCCGGGCCCAGGTGACCAGCGCCCGCCGCCCGTAGCGCGGCCACGGGCTCGCCCGGCCCGCGTGGAAGCGGACGTAGCCCCAGTCGGCCGTGCGCCACAGCGGCGTCACGGGGCGGGAGCCGTTGTCGGCCCAGCACAGGGCGGCCCGGCGCCGCTCCAGGACGGCCCGGACCTCGTCCGACCACCACGAGGGATGCCGGGGCTCGACGGCCACCCGCGTACCGGCGGGGAAGGGGGCCAGCGCCGCGTCGAGCAGTCCGGGGTCCGCGCGGAGCGTGGGCGGCAGCTGGAGCAGGACGGGGCCCAGCCGCTCCCCCAGCCCGGCGGCGTGCCGCATGAGCCGGGCCACCGGCTCCTCGGGGTCGCGCAGCCGTTTGATGTGGGTGAGGTAGCGGCTGGCCTTGACGGCCATCAGGAATCCGCCGGGGGTGCGGGCGCGCCAGTCGGCGAAGGTCTCGGGCGTGGGCAGCCGGTAGAAGGCGTTGTTGTTCTCGACCGTGGCGAAAGCGCGGGCGTACTCCTCCAGCCACAGCCGCTGCGGCAGATCGGCCGGGTAGAGCACGCCGCGCCAGTCCTTGTACTGCCATCCCGAGGTTCCGACGAGCAGGGGCACGCTCCATCCCTCCCACCGTCGCACGCCGTCCTCACCCCGGACGGGGAACTCCGTAAGATCGCACGACTCCGGCCGGCCTCGCCGGTCGGTGAGACTGGGATCATGCGGGACTGCGTCTTCTGTGCGATCGCGGCGGGCGAGCTGGCCGCCCACCGGGTGTTCGAGGACGGGACGGCCGTGGCGTTCCTGGACGCGCGGCCGCTCTTCCCCGGCCATGTGCTGGTCGTGCCCCGGCGGCACGCCGAGACCCTCACCGACCTGCCGGGCGAGGAGCTGGGGCCGTTCTTCGGCCGGGTCCAGCGCGTCACCGGGGCGGTGGAGCGCGCCATGGGGGCGGCGGGCTCGTTCGTGGCCGCCAACAACCGGGTGAGCCAGTCGGTGCCGCATTTCCATGTGCACGTGGTGCCGCGCAACCGCAAGGACGGGCTGCGCGGCTTCTTCTGGCCGCGCACGCGCTACGCCTCGGAGGAGGACGCGGAGGCGGTCGCGGCCCGCGTGCGGGCGGCCCTGGACGGCGGCTGACACGGGCCGGCGGTGCGCGCCGGTACCCACTGTGCGCACTATGGAAGGGAAGGCTCGTCGTCTTCCGGAACCGCGCCCGGGCCGGAGGTGGATCATGCGATTCGACGACCGGGTGGACGCCGGCCGCAGGCTGGCGGAACGCCTGGAGCACCTGCGTGACGAACGCCCCGTCGTGCTGGGTCTGCCGCGCGGCGGCGTGCCCGTGGCGTTCGAGGTCGCCCGGGCACTGGGCGCCCCGCTGGACGTGCTGATCGTGCGCAAGCTGGGCGTGCCCTTCCACCGGGAGCTGGGCTTCGGCGCCATCGGCGAGGGCGGGGTACGGGTCGTGCGTGACGACATCGTCCGCATGAGCCGGGTCGACCAGGACGATCTCGACGAGGTGGAGCGGAGCGAGGAGGCCGAGCTCGCCCGGCAGGCGCGGGCCTTCCGCGGCGGCCGGGAGCGGATCCCCGTGGCGGGCCGGACGGCGATCGTGGTCGACGACGGCGTGGCGACGGGCTCGACGGCCGCGGCGGCCTGCCAGGCGGTGCGGGCCCAGGGCGCGGACCGGGTGGTGCTGGCCGTCCCGGTGGCGGCGCCGGACGCCGCGCTGACGCTGGGCGGCCAGGTCGACGAGCTGGTCTGCCTGTCGACGCCGCCGCTGTTCTCGGCGGTCGGCGAGTGGTACCGGGACTTCTCCCAGACCTCGGACGAGGAGGTCGTGGAGCTGCTGCGACGCGCCCCCGAGGACGCTGTCCCGCCCGGCCCCGGTGCGGACGACCCGCCGCTCGCGGACGGTCCGGTGGAACTGCCGGTCGACGGCGGGGCCGTCGCGCTCCCCGGCGACCTGGTCATGCCGGACGGTGCCCCCGGGCTGGTGGTCTTCGCGCACGGCAGCGGCAGCAGCCGGCTGAGCCCGCGCAACCGGGCGGTGGCCGAAGCGCTCAACGAGGCCGGGCTGGCCACGCTGCTGTTCGACCTGCTCACCCCCGGGGAGGAGGCCGACCGGGAGAACGTCTTCCGCATCGAGCCGCTGGCCCGCCGGCTGGCGGAGGTGACGCGGCTGCTGGCCGAACGGTCGGTGCCGGTGTGCTACTTCGGGGCCAGCACGGGGGCCGCGGCGGCGCTGTGGGCGGCGGCCGATCTGGCCGAGGGCGGTGACGCGGAGGTCGCGGCGGTGGTGTCGCGGGGCGGCCGGCCCGATCTGGCCGGTCCCCGGCTGAAGGCCGTCCGGGCGCCGACCCTGCTGATCGTCGGCAGCCGGGACGAGACGGTCCTGGACCTCAACCGGCAGGCGGCCACCAGGCTGCGCTGCGAGAACCGGATGGCGGTGGTGCCGGGCGCCACGCACCTGTTCGAGGAGCCGGGGGCGCTGGACATGGTGGCGGACCTGGCGTGCGACTGGTTCACCGAGCATCTCCAGCCCTCGGCACCGGCCGCCTCGGCCTAGCGCCCGTCCGGTCATCCGACCCCCCTCGGCGACAGCGCCAGCCCGCCGGCCGGGCGGGGCGTGCCGGCCGCGACGTGCGCGAAGGCGCGGACCGCCGGGGTCTCGGCGGCCGTCGGCCAGACCGGGACGACGACCATCGGCGGCATGTCGACGACGGGCACGACCGCCAGGCCCGGGAAAGGGATGTGGTCGAGCAGGGAGACCACCCCCAGGTGCAGGCCGCGGCCGCGGGCGACGAGGGTGAGCACGTCGTCGGCGAGGACCTGGCTCCTGCCGGTCATCTGCGTCAGACCGTCGGGGGTGTGCCGCAGCCGGCGTCCGGACGGGGTGTAGCGGGGTGTCCACAGGTCCCGTTCCCCCGGCCCTGCGGTTTCGGGAGGGCCGATCAGCTCGTAGTCGACGAGGTCGTCGAGGGTCACCGCCGGGCGGTGGTGCAGGGGGTGCCCGGCGGGTACGACCACGCCGCGGGATTCGGCGGCGATCGTCGGTCCGACGGTCATGTCCGCGTCCCGTACGGCCTGTCCGTCGCCGCCCGGCGACCAGACGAGGGCCATGTCGACCTCCCCTTCCCGCAGGAGCGGGCCGGGGTTGGGGCCGCCGCGGCAGACGAGGGCGTTGAGCACGACGTCGCAGTGCGGGTGCCGGGCCGCGAAGTCGGTGGCTATCCGGCTGAGGAAGGCGCCGCCGACGCTGGGCAGGTAGCCGATGCGCAGCCGCCCCGCCATGCCGCGGGCCACGGCCCGGCATTCGCGCAGGGTCCGCACGAGTTCGTCGTGGCCGCGCCGGGCCCCGGCGTGGAAGCGCTCGCCGAGTGCGGTGAGCCTGACCCGCCGGCTGGTCCGCTCGAAGAGCTGCGCGCCCACCTCGGTCTCCAGGGCGCGGATGGTCTGGCTCACCCGCCCCTGGGTGACGCACAGCCGGCTCGCCGCGCGTCCGAAGTGCAGTTCCTCGGACAGCACCAGAAAGGTTTCGATCGCACGTAGATCCACCCCGCCCTCCGGCTCCGGTCACGGACCCTTCGCGTCCCTCACCCCACTCTCCCCCACCCGCACTGGGGAACAATCCCCATTCAGGGGGGAAAGCACGGTTCGGTGCGAAGAAGACGAATGCCCGGAAGGACGGTTCGCGAGCCGTGGCCCGGGAGGGGGCGACGGCCCGTTCGCCGCGGCGCCGGGAGGCCTCAGGCGTTCGGCGGGGCGCCCACCGTCTCGTCGTGGAGCTGAACGTACAGCTCCTTGCCGAGATCGATGAAGATCTCCAGGTCCCGGTACGCCTCCTCGGCGGTGCCGTACAGCTCGACGGCCTTCGCCGTCGTCTCGAACATCATGTCGTCGTGGCCGTGCGACGCGTCGAGGTCCAGGTGGGCCTGGGCGCCGCGGGTGCACCGGGTGCCGAAGGCCCGGGCGGCGGCATCGGTGATGGCCTGCATGTAGCGGTCGGACCACCACTCCAGGTACCAGTCCCACAGCGCGACGGGGGCGGGGCCGCGCTCGTCGGTCGCGAGCCGCAGATAGCCCATGGTCTTGGCGGTGGCGGGGAACACCTTGGTGGCGTTGATCTCCTCCAGGCCCACGCCCAGCTGGGCCAGGTCGGCGACGAACATGCCCTCGTGGCCGATCTCGTCGGCGAGATAGCGGGCGAGCCTGCCCGCGAGGCGGTAGTCGCCGTGGCTGGCCTTGTACAGGGCGTAGGCGTCGGCCACGTTGTTCAGCCGGATCTGGAGGACCACTTCCTTCAGGTAGCGGATGTAGTAGCGGCGGTCGGTCCAGGTGCCCTCGTGGAATTCCCGTACCTTCGGTACGCCCTCGAACTGCTTCTCCGTCAGTTCCCGGGCGAGCTTCTCCAGGTGCTCGCGGTCCAGCCTCGCGGTCATCTCTCCCCTTTCCGGCGGGTGTGCGGTACATGGGTGCGGTGCGCGGACGCGGACGCGGTCAGGTCCGGGCGGTGCGCAGTGCGACGAGGGTGACGGGGCCGGCGGGGTGGATGCCGGTCGTCTCCAGGGCGGCGGACGCGGCGAGCCGGCAGATCTCGTCGGTGCCGCGTTCCCGGGCGCCGAAGTAGGCGAGCATCCGCAGGTCCTCCTCGGTGCCGGGCGTGCCGCCGGCCGG
>NZ_JBFAPH010000411.1:0-4926 GCF_040675635.1 Streptomyces sp. NPDC049577 | reverse complement strand
GTGGCCGGGAAGTCCTCGGGCACCTCGTCGACCGCGGGCAGGAAGAGGTACGCCACTATGACTCCATGAGGTGTGCGGAATCGAGTCGGGCACCTCCTGTACCGGAGGTGCCCGCATCATTGTCCGGATCTTTGCACGTGTGTCCCAGTGGATTTGTGGTGGGGGTCGCAGAATGAGTAGTTCCGCCCGAGGGGTGCTAGATCCGGACACTGTGCCCCGAACTCGCGGCGATCGTCGCTCCGGGGGGAACGGTCTGGGCGGGGCCGGTGCAGTCCCGGGTGGTGTGGACGAACGCGACCGTGCGGGTGTGGTTCTGGACCGCCAACGGCGCGTTCAGGTTGCGGTAGCAGCCGGACGGGTCGGTGAAGGAGCGTCCGTTGAGGACGAGCTGGCCGGAGGCGGCGAGGGACGATCCGGGGACCGCGAGCGAGAGCAGGGCCGCGGCGGCGAGTGTGCCGAGTGCGTGCGGGACGAGGCGTCGCATGGGCGTCCTTCCTTCGGAACGAGGCCGGTAACGCCGGAGAGCTGCCCCGGGGCGGTCGCCGCATGCGCCGGCCACCCGTACGGAGGACGCGGCGCGGCCGCCGGCGCGACCGGTTCGTACGCCTTTCCCACGCCGCCCGCGCAACAATCCGGCGCAAGAGGCTTGTTGGCCGAAATCCGGGGGGAGCACACTGCTTCTCGTCCCGCTTCCGCCCCGGACCGCGCGTCGCGGTGTGCGGCGGTGCGTGGCATCGGGGGAGCCGTATGGCGAAGCGCTACGTCGGCGAAATCATCATCAGCCAGAGAGTTGTCGAGATCGGGCACGAGGTCTATCCCCTCGCGAACATCTCCCGGGTGCGGACCGCGGAACTGGTCTGGCGGGGACGTCACGCGACCCTCCATCCGCTGCGGCAGCTTCTCCTCCTCGCGATCGCGTACGTGCTGTTCCTTGCGGCAACCCGGCGCGCACCGGCGCGCGTGCCGGTGGGGGACCACTTGGACGCCGTTTCGTGGATCGCCGGAGTGCTCGGCCTCTATTTCGTGGCGGTGCTGTTCTACCGGGTGTTTCTGAGAAGAACCCGCTACGCGCTGCTGGTGGAGACCTCGGGAACGCAGTACACCGCACTCTCCGGGA
This sequence comes from Streptomyces sp. NPDC049577, assembly GCF_040675635.1. Taxonomy (NCBI): domain Bacteria; kingdom Bacillati; phylum Actinomycetota; class Actinomycetes; order Kitasatosporales; family Streptomycetaceae; genus Streptomyces; species Streptomyces sp. NPDC049577. Next base: position 3,809 of record NZ_JBFAPH010000411.1, on the reverse strand, counting down.
CCGACCTCGCCGAGATCCGGCGGATCAAATCCATCATCGTCGAGGCCATCGAGCATCCGCCGGCCCAGGCGATGTCCGTAGAGGTCCACGGGGACGTGGTGGTGGGTGACAAGGTCGGCCGTGACCAGTTCAAGGCGGGCGCGGGCGGAAACAGCTTTTCGGCCTGACGGCCTCAGGGGGACGGGGGAGACGTTGACGCGCCACGGAGAAGGACACCGGATCCACGGAGACGTGGTCCACGGCGACAAGGTGGGCCGCGACCAGTACAAGGCGGACGGCAACGCCCGTCTCACGGTCACGCATCAAGGGGGACTCTCCCACGCCGACCTGGAGGCCGCGATCGCCGAGCTGCGTTCCTTCGTGACCGACCTGACCCGCGAGGGGCTCGTCGACGCGGACGGCGCGGTGGTCGACCCCGGCGGGGTCGTGGCGGCTGTGCGGTCCCGGCGGGGCCGCCTCCGGGCACTCGCCCGCGCCGTCTCCGGCGGCGCCGGGGACGCGGTGCTGTCGGCCGTGCAGGGCGGCGTGGCCGCGCTGGTCACGGGCCTGGTGCAGCCGGGGTGACCGGGCAGGCGCGGTCCCGCCACGGAGCCGGTGCCCGAGGTGCGGTGGCCCGCACGGCGTGTGAGCCTGGGGACGGCTCGGTTTCCCCGCACCGGAGGAGTGAGCGGCATGGGGATCAAGGACCAGATGCAGGCCAAGGCACAACGGGCCAAGGAGAGGCTGGAGCGGGAGCGGAAGCAGTCCGACGACAAGCTTCGCGAGCGTGAGCGGGAGGCCCACCGTCAGCAGTCCTTCGACGAGCTCCGGGACGAGCTGGACGACGGCTCGTAGGCGTGCCCGGAGGGCGGCTCAGCCGCAGTCGGGCGTGAGGGAGCCGACCCGGCGGCCGTCCAGTTCCGCGTCGCCGTAGTGATCGACCTCCTGCTCGTCGCCCGCGAAGTGCTGCCGGTCGTTGAGGCGGACGATGCAGCCGAAGGCGTCGGGGAGGGGGTTGCGGGCCGACTTCGGGTGGATGGGCGGCTCGATGTCGTCCAGCTCGCGGAGGCGGAAGCCGGTCCTGGTGACGTGCGCGTCCTCGTCGAGGAGGACGCGGCCCGTCTGGTGCGGGCCCTCGAAGAGGCAGAAGTGGCCCTTCGGGCACCTCGGCTTCGACGGGCCGGGCGTCGCGGCGTGGGACGCGGGGGCCGCCAGGGCCGCGAGGCCGAGGGTCAGGGACAGGGCGGCGGACAGGGCGGCGGCGGGGCGGGACAGGCTGTGGCGCATGGGACTCCTCGGCGGTGCTGGTCCGGCGTGTCCGGACGGCGGCCGCGCGAGGCTACCCGTGTGCGAAACCCTGGAATCGATCGTTCCCGGCCGTTCGAGGGGAACGAGGGGGCGCCGCCCGAAGGCGGGGCCCGAGGGCGGCGCCCCCTCGTTCAGTGCCGGGTGCTGGGGAGGTGCGGGCAGCGCCGGCGGCGCAGGCCCGTGGGTCAGCCACGGCCCTTGGTCTGCAACTGGCATTCGTCGTGGAGCGCGGTGATCGCGCCGAGGAGGTCGGGGTGATCGGAGAGGTCGATGTTCCGGCGGATCGCCGCGTGGCTGATGAGGCCGAGCAGGCGGTGGACGATGTCGGCCTCCTGCTGCTGGCGCCGCCAGTCCAGTTCCTCGGTCTCCTCGGTGGATTCGCCGTCGCAGGGCGCCGGGGGCGTGCTGCGGAACTGCTCGTCCTCGGCGAGGCACTCCTTGAGTGCTCTGGGCCACGCCAGGGACAGCGGCTGAGCGGGGTCCCGGGTGCCCGGTTCGCGGGAGTGCTGCTGGATGGCGGCGATGATCCTGGCCTCCGCCGACTGGTCGGCGCGCTGCTGGAGGTCCTCGACGGCGGTGAGCCGGGCGGCCAGGTGCCGGATCGACGCGGCGTGGCGCAGGGCCCACTGCCGCTCGGCGCGGCGGCTGCGGTGCTCGCGGGCGTGCTCCACCCGCTCGCTCTGGGTGCGGGGGAGCGTGCCGTCCGGGCGTAAGTAGGCGCGGCTGAGCTGGAGATGGCGGCGCTCGGCGGACTGGCGGCTGCGCATCTCCAGCGCGGTGGCGATCCGGGCCCAGGTGATCTTCTTGGTGCGGGCCAGGCTGATCAGTTGCAGCTCGTCGTGGTCCAGCTTCTCGCGGAGGATGCGGATCACCAGCAGCGACGCGAGGATGTCGGTCTCCGTGGCGTCCGGCTGGAGGATCCCCTGGGCGCGCCGGCAGACGCGGTCGTAGGCCCGGGCGATCTCCACCAGCCGGCGGGAGGAGTCGTGGCCGAGCAGCCGGCGGACGCCGCCCCGGAACTCCAGCAGATGGGCCCAGGCCCGGTCGCGATCGCGCTCGGCCTCGGGGCGTTCCGGGTGGCGTGAGGAGGGTGTCGTCGTCATGACGACTCTTTCCGTCGTCGTTCGGACGACGTGTGCGGCACCGGCCGCGCGGCGGGACCCGGATGGTCGGGCGCCGCGTCCGTGCGTCCTCCGCGGCGGAGCCTGCGGCGCCACAGGGCACGCAGGCCGGTGGCCGTGGCCATCGTGACTGCGAACATCACGGAGGCTATGTACTGGGCACTGGCGTCATGTATGACGGAACTCAGCATCGTTGAATCGGCGCACGTCGAAGACGTGCGCCTTACTCCTCACAGGCGTTGGCGGTGCGTGGCGGTGCGTAAGGGACGGCCAGCAGGTTGGCGTGCGCGAATCGGAAACGGCTTCGAAGCCTCGATTGCGGCCGTTGCCAGACGGCGATTCTGCCGGGTCCGGTCCGCCCGCCACCGGCCTCTCGGCCCGCGTGCCGGCAAGCGCCACCCTCCGCCACCGCCACACAGTGCGCTTTTCAGGACATATCCCAAGCTTGCCCAGTAATCGGAATGTCGCCTTCCGGAGGCGGGGGCCGGCTGTCAGTGGCCGTCTGTTGAATGTCGGCATGACCGTCCACGACCTCGTAGCCGTCCTGCCCGATCCGGACGCACTCCTCGCGCGCTGCCGCGCCTTCGCCGTGCTGGACGCCGTCTTCCAACCGGCCTACCGCCGCCACGGGTTCAGCCCCGCTTGGCGGGACGGGGTCGCGCTGGCGAGCATGGACAACGGCTCGGGTGATCTGTACGCCGTCGTCTTCGACCCGGCGGGCGTCTTCCTCTACGGCTTCGATCACGAAAGCGACGCCACGCCATGGCGCGAGGAGCCGCGCGCGCACTGGCCGGGGCTGCTGGAGGGGCTTCCCGCCGCCCTCGCCCACTACGCGGACGAGCCGGTGTTCCAGCTCGACGAGTTCTTCGACGCAACGGTCTGCGCCTGGCGCGAGACCGGCGCGTCGGCGTGGGGATGCGGGCCGGTGGTGTTCGAGGAGGGGGAGACGGACGGAGCCGACTGGCTGTTCGGCACACTCGCGAACGGCAGCGCGGAGGCGTACGCGGCAGACGCCGAGGACTACTTCGGGAGGTCCGTCGACCGGGCCGCGGTGGCGGCGGTGCTCGGTGGCGGACCGCTCACGAGGGACGTCGTCGCCGCGCTCAACCCCGCGGCGGACTACGGGGCGCCGGCCGCCGAGGCGGCGGCCATGGGGTATCCCGTCGCCGTCGGTCGGGCTTGAGCGCGTTGCGTCAGACCGTCACGTCGAGACCGGCGCAGTGATTCGGGTCGGATTCCCGGGACGTGCCCTTGAAGGTGACGACGGCGACGGTGCCGGCAGGCGTCCGCGCGCACAGCCCGGGAGAGTCCGGCCGAGCCGGGGCGTGAGCCCGGCATGGCGAAAGGGGTGCCCCATGGTGCGGGCACCCCTTCGCCCTCCCCCTCTGTCATCTCAACCTG
>NZ_JBFAPH010000410.1:0-4951 GCF_040675635.1 Streptomyces sp. NPDC049577 | reverse complement strand
GGGGTGGTGGTGCTGGGGCCGCCGGCGGCGACGTAGGCCGTGGCGGCGGCGACGGCGCCCTGGACGGCCTCGGCGGGCAGCGCGCCGTCGCCGAGGAGGGCGGCCGCGGTGGCGGCGAAGCAGTCGCCGGCGCCGCAGGTGTCGCCGCCGTGCCGGGCGGGGGCGGGGACGAGCAGCGGGCTCTCGCCCTGGGAGAGCAGCGCGCCGCGGGCGCCGAGCGTCACGGCCACGGAGACGGCCTGCCACTCCCGTACCAGCCGTGCCGCCCTGCGGGCCACGACGCCCAGGCCGGCGTCCGCCCCGTCGGCCCCGTCGGGCCCGTCGCCGCCGGTGAAGTGGCGGGCCTCGGCCGCGGCGGGCGTGACCAGGCGGGCGCCGGGCACGGGTGTCGTGCCGCGGGGGTGCGGGTCCCACACCAGGGCGGTGTGCGGTGCGCGGCGGGCCAGTTCGTCCCGCAGGACGTCGGCGCTGCCGCGGGCGTAGTCGGCGACCAGGACCGCCTGCGCGCCGGCCACGGCGCGCCGGGCGGCCTCGGTGGCGGCGGCCGCCCGGCCGGTGCCCCGGTCCAGGCGGACCACCGGGTGGCCGCCGGCCATGACCCGGGTCTTCTCGGGCAGTCCCCCGCCTTCGAGCGGCAGCGGGAGCAGGGTGACGACGCCGTCGAGGAGGGCGTGCAGGCGCCGGCTGGCGTCGTCGTCGCCCAGGGCGGTGACGAGGGTGACGGAGCGTCCGGTGCGGGCGGCCAGGCAGGCGGCCAGGGCCGCGCCGCCGGGGCGCGGGTGTTCGGCGCAGCCGTCCACCACGGGGACGGGGGCGTCGGGGGCCAGCCGGCCGGCGGTGCCGGTCAGATCGCGGTCCAGCAGCGCGTCGCCGATCACCAGCAGCGGTGTGCCCGTGCTCATGGCCAGGCCCCCTTCAGTCCTTCATGGGTGGCGGGTTGACGGCCAGGGCGGCGTCGAAGGCCTCGCACACCAGGTGCACGGCGACCAGGTGCAGCTCCTGGATGGTGGCGGTGGTGGCGGCCTGGACGCAGAGCCGCTCGTGGCCGGCGTCGGCGAGCGGGTTGGGGGCCGGGCCGGTCAGCGACCACACCTCGGCGCCCACCCGGTGCCCGGCCGCCGCGGCCGCCAGCAGATTGCCGCTCGCGCCGCTGGTGGAGAGCAGGATCAGCACGTCGCCGGGCCGGGCGTGGGCGCGTACCTGACGGGCGAACAGCTCCTGGGCGCCGTAGTCGTTGACGATCGCGGTGCAGCTGGAGGTGTCGGTGTGCAGGGCGATCGCGGAGAAGGGGGCCCGGTCCTCGCGGTAGCGCCCGACGAGTTCGGCGGTCAGGTGCTGGGCCTGGGCGGCGCTGCCCCCGTTGCCGGCGGCCAGCAGCCGGCCGCCGGAGGCCAGGCGGGCGGCCAGCCGGGTGCCCCAGCGGTGGGTGGTGGCGGTGTGTTCGGTGCGGAAGCGTTCCAGCGCGGCCAGCAGCCGGCCGCAGTGCTCCGTTCCGGCCGGACGGAGCCGGTCGGGGACCGGTGCGGCGGGGTCCGGGGTGCGGGGTGTCACATGTGCGGTCATGGCTGCCTCACCTGGCCCCGGAGGGGATCGGGTCGGTGGCGGTGACACGGGCGTAGACGGCCTCCACGCCGTCGGCCACGCGCTCCCACCGGTACTGGGACAGGGCCCGCAGCCGCCCGGCGTGCCCGTAGGCGCGCAGCCGCTCCGGGTCGGCGAGCAGGCCGCGGACGGCCGAGGCCAGCTGGACGGGGGCGCCGGGCGGGACAAGGAGACCGGTGCGGTGGTGGACGACGGTGTCGCGGTGGCCGCCCACGTCGGTGGCCACCACGGGGGTGCCGCAGGCCATGGCCTCCACGGGGACGATGCCGAACGGCTCGTACGCGGGGGTGCAGAGCACCACGTCGGCGCTGCGGATGAGCGCGGGCATCCGCAGGTGCGGTACGGAGCCCAGCAGATGGAAGCGTTCGGCGACGCCGAGGTGGTGGGCGAGGGCCAGCAGCCGCTGGGCCTCGGGGTCGGCGGCCAGCCGGTCGGCGGGCGGGCCGCCGGCGACGAGCAGTTCGGTGTCGGGGACGCGGGTCAGCGCGGTCAGCGCCACGTCGATGCCCTTGCGGGGCACGAGCCGGCCCACGGTCAGCAGCCGGTGGCGTTCGGTACGGGCCGGGGTGCGGGCGGCGGCACCCCGGGCGGTGAAGCGGGCGGTGTCCACGCCGCAGGGCACGATCTTGCAGCGCGCGGTCCGCAGTCCCATGCGGGCCAGTTCGCGGACCTCGTCCGAGCAGGTGGCGAGGATGGCCGCGCAGCTCTGGCCGATGCGCTGCTCGATGCCCAGGCGTTCGGGCGGGCTGGTGTCGGCGGCGCCCTGGTGGCGGCGCTTGACGGTGCCGAGGGCATGGTAGGTCTGCACGACTGGCACACCGAGTCCTTCCGCGCCGGCGAGGGCGGCCATGCCGGACATCCAGAAGTGGGCGTGCACCACGTCCGGGCGGGTCCGCCGCCAGGTGCCGGCCAGATGGCGGCCGAACTCCGGCATGTGGGGGAAGAGGTCGTCCTTGGCCAGCACCCGGGCGGGTCCGGCCGTGACATGCTCGACGACGGCCCCGGACGGCAGGGGCACCCGCTCCGGCAGGGCGGGGTCGTCCCGGCGGGTGTAGACGGTCACCTGGTGGCCGCGGTCGGCCAGCAGGTCCGCCAGCCGGGCGACGTAGACGTTCTGACCGCCCGCGTCCACTCCGCCGAGTGCGGCCAGCGGGCTGGCGTGCTCGGACACCATGGCGATCCTCATCGGGTGACCTCCTTGATCAGACGCTCCCAGTCGCCCAGGAACCGTCGCAGCCCGTACCGGGCCAGGGCCGCCTCGCGGGCCTTCCGGCCCGCCTCGCGGGCGCGGTCGGGGTCGGCGAGGAAGCCGCGGACGCCCTCCAGCAGGACGTCGAGCCGGTTGGAGACCACGCCCGCGCCGGCGGGCACGGCCTCGGCGACCTCCGTGGTGGCCAGGGCGACCACGGGCATGGCCAGGTGCATGGCCTCCAGCAGCGACAGGCCCAGCGAGGTCCAGCGCACCGGGTGCACGTAGACGCGGCGCTCGGCCATGGCGTGGTGGAGCCGCTCCTGCACGAGTTCGCGGCCCCGGCAGCGGGCGGGGGGCAGCCCGAGCCGGGCGGCGAGCTGTTCGGTGCGCATGCCGAAGACGTCCAGCGGCGCCGCCCCGGCGAAGTGGCGCAGCAGGTCGGTGCCGGTCGTCCGGCCGCGCCGCAGGGGCTCGTTGACGACGACGACCGCTCGGTCCAGGTGTCCGGTCCAGCGGGCACCGGGGTCGACGATGCCGTGTTCGATGACCGTGGTCGGCGTGGCGCCGCAGTCCCAGAAGAGCTGGTTGAAATGGGTGACGTGGACGACGGTCACGCCGGGGCGGCCGGCGGCGGGGTGCCGGGTGTCGGGCACCCGGCCGTGCGGCGCGTTGTGTTCGAGGTAGACGGCCGGCACGTCGACGCCGGGGCGCCTGCCCAGCCATCGGCGGGCGAGGTCGAACTCGTGGGGGCGCTGGAGGACGACGAGGTCGACATCGGTCTCGCGGAGCTGCTCGGGGGTGAGTTCGACGACGGAGTCCGGCCAGTCGAAGGTGGCGGCCCGGCCCAGGCCGTCCGGGCCGCGGTCGGGGGTGACGGGCACGAGGTAGGTGTGCGGGCCCCGGACGAACGACGTCGTCCACGAGCCGTGCACGTGCCACAGCAGGATTCTCACGCCCGCTCCTTCCCTTCGCCCGTCCGCTCGTTGCCGTCCAGGCCGGGGGTGCGGCCGGTGAGCTTCTCCACTGCCGCGACCACGTCCTCGGGCGACACCTCGTCGAGACAGGGGTGGCCGGGGACGGGGCAGACACGGGCGCGGCTGCCGGCGCAGGGGGCGCGCTGGTCCCCCAGCACGACGTGCGGCACCTTGTACGGGGCCCACAGCTGGGCCGGGACCACGGGGGCGAACAGGCTGACCACGGGGGTGCCGACGGCGGCGGCCAGATGGGCCGGGCCGGTGTTGCCGACGACCACGGCCCCGGCCCGGGCGAGGACGCCGGCCAGTTCGGCGGGGGTGGTGCGGCCGCCGAGGTCGACGGCGGTGCCGGCGGCGACCTCGGCCGTCAGCGCGCGCTCCCCGGGCCCGCCGGTCACCACGACCCGGTAGCCCGCCCGGTCGAGGGCGCGCACCGCCTGGGTGCACCGCTCGCGGCCCCACTGCCGGGCGGGCACCGCTGCCCCGGGGTGCACCACGACGTATCCGGGCGGGCCGGCCAGGTCGGGGGCGGGCAGGGGAATGTCGCGGACGGCCAGCCGTCCGTCGTCGCCGGGGGGCGGCGGGAAACCCGCGGCGGCGGCCAGGTCGGCGGCGGCGTCCGCCTCGTGGCGGTGCGGGGCCCGGCGGTGACGCAGGTCCAGCAGCGAGCCGGGGTAGTCGACGCTGTCGGCGGCGATGCGGCCCACGCCGGCCATGCGCAGCAGCAGGGCGGCGGGCAGCGGGTTCTGGTGGAAGGACGTCAGGACCAGGGCCTGGTCGGGGGCTTCGCGGGCGATGCGGTCGACGACGGCGTCGATGTCGGGGCGTGCGACCGGCGGGGGGGCGAAGCCCGCCCAGGGCGCCTCCCACTCGATCACCTCGTCGACGCCGGGCAGCAGCCGTGCCGCCGGGGCACCGCGGGGTGAGCAGAGCATCGTCGTGCGGTCCGCGCGCGCGGCGACCGCCCGGACGGCGGGACCGGCGAGCAGGACGTCCCCGAAGCTGTCGAGCCGTACCACCATGGCCTTCATGCGGCACCGCCTCCCCGCAGCAGGGCGGCCGGCGGGGGCGGCGGTACGGCGCGCGGCTCCGGGCCCAGCAGCAGACGCACCGCGCCGAGGAGGTCCGCGGCCCGTTCGGGGGCTGCGTCGGTCTCCTCGGGGCGGGTGAGGGGGGTGGGGAC
>NZ_JBFAPH010000409.1:0-4975 GCF_040675635.1 Streptomyces sp. NPDC049577 | reverse complement strand
CAGGCCGTCGACGTCGCCCAGACGCAGATTGACCGGGTCCTTCTCCTTGTTCCAGTAGTCGGCGACCGACCTCTGGTAAGCGGTACGCAGGACGTCGGACGGGGCGGGGACGGTTGTCACGCGGGAACTCCTCGGTAAGGGTGGACAGGGGCGCTCAGACGGCGCCGTTGTAGCGGGGGCTGCCGCTGTGCCACTCGCGGTTGCCGCCCAGCCAGGCCCACACCCCCGCGAGGAAGCGGCGCAGCTGGGGCGAGCCGGTGAGCGCCAGGGCCGCGGCCTCGAACTCGAAGGTGCGCACCAGCTCGTCGTGGATCCGGACGCTCCGCTCGACCGCCTCGCGCGGCGAGCAGCGCTCCTCCGCGGCGATCACGGTGGGCAGGTTGAACTCCGTACCCGAGGAGTGCTCCTCCTTCGCCATCGAGTACAGGTCGTTGACGAGCGTGGCCGCGGTGGAGGCCATCGTCACGGCCCGGCGCACCCGGGGGTCGGCGTACTCGGCGGTCGGCAGCAGATAGCCGCCGACCACGTCGGTGAGGGCGACGCACGGCAGGAAGCTGTTGATCTGGCGGTGCGCCAGGTACTCCCACACGGCGGGCATCCGGCCCTGGGTCCGCCAGGAGCCCTCCTGGCAGTAACCCGTGAACAGCACGGCGATCTCGTGCCGCAGCCGGTTCAGCTGGGACGCCTCCGCGTACCGGGACAGATGCGCGAGCCCGGAACGCAGGGCGGCGCGCACGGGGTCGTCGCGCATCGCCTTCTCCAGGGCCGGCACATGGGCGGCCGGCAGGTGGGAGGGGTCGACGGCCGCGTACGCCACGCCCAGGTGCGCGCCGAGCGTGACGGGCGCGGAGCCCATCGTCTCGTCGTCGCAGTAGTAGTCGTCCGTGGCCCACTCCGCCAGCGCGCACTTGCCGGCCGCCAGCAGGCGGTCGGGGTCGTCCGCGTCGGGGTGGGCCAGCATCATCAGACGCCCGAAGTCCGCCGCGCGCACGCGGTCGAGCCGCCCGGCGTACAGCCCGAGCTCCTCGGCCCATGCCACGAGCCGGCCGTTGACCTCCTCGGCGAGCGCCGGATCGTCCCGCACGGCGGGCGGGCAGTACAGCTCGGGGACGGCCGGGGCGTTGGCGGCCGCCGGCTTCCGCCGCACGATACGGGCGGCGGAGGTGCCCAGCCCCGTGGGCCCGGTGGGCAGTGACACGGGTCCCTCCTCAGGACGGGGTGCCGAAGACCTCGACGTTCTCCAGGACGCCGAGCGCGTCCGGCACCAGAACGGCCGCCGAGTAGTAGGTGCTGACCAGGTAGGAGATGAGGGCCTGGTCGTTGATGCCCATGAACCGCACGTTCAGGCCCGGCTCGTACTCGTCGGGTATGCCGGTCTGCCGCAGGCCGACCACACCCTCGTCCGCCTCGCCCAGGCGCGTCGCGAGGATCGCGGACGTGCCCTCCTCCGAGACCGGGATCTTGCCGCAGGGCAGGAGGGGCACGCCCCGCCAGGCGGGCACGCCGTGACCGCCGACCTCGGCGCGGTCGAGGGCGAGGCCCCGCTTGTTGCACTCGCGGCCGAAGGCGGCGATCGCCTTCGGGTGCGCGAAGAACGCGTCGGTCCCGCGCCGCATGCTCAGCAGCTCGTCCATGTCGTCCGGGGTGGGCGGCCCGGAGTGGGTGGAGATCCGCTGGCTGTGGTCGGCGTTGTGCAGCAGCCCGAACTCCGGGTTGTTGACCAGCTCCGACTCCTGGCGCTCGCGCAGCGCCTCGATCGTCAGCCGCAGCTGCTCCTCGATCTGGTCCATCGGGTCGTTGTAGAGGTCGGCGACCCGGCTGTGCACCCGCAGGACCGTCTGGGCCACGCTCAGCTCGTACTCGCGCGGTGCGAGCTCGTAGTCGACGAACGTGCCCGGCAGTACCGGCTCGCCCGTGTGCCCGGAGGCGAGCGCGATCTCCGCCTCGCCCTTCTTGTTCCGCGGCCGCGCCTGCTCGGCCCGGCGCCGGCCGACATGGGCCCGCAGCCGCTCGCTGCGGCCCGCCACCGCCTCGTAGGCCGACCGGGGCAGGGCCAGCACCGTGCACGCCGTCATCGCGCGTGCCGTGAACTGCCACGTGCCCGGCTCCTCGGCCAGCATCTGCCCGCCGAAGTGGGCACCGTCGGCCAGCACCCCGCGCCGGGTCTCGGCGCCGTACTGCCCGGCGCCGGTCTTCTCCACCTTGCCGTGCGCGATCAGGAAGACGTGGTCGACGGGCCGGCCCCGCTCGGCGATCACCTCGCCGGGCCCGTACTCCCGCTGCTCGCACCGCTCGGCCAGCGCCCGCAGCGCCTCGATGTCGTCGAACCCGCGCAGCAGCGCCAGCTCCCCGAGCTCCGCCGGGACCACCTTGACCGAGGCCCCCTCCTGCACGAACGTCACCCGCCCGTCGCCGACCTCGTACACCAGCCGCCGGTTGACCCGGTACGTGCCGCCCTTCACCTCGACCCAGGGCAGCATCCGCAGCAGCCACCGCGAGCTGATGCCCTGCATCTGCGGGGCGCTCTTGGTCGTGGTCGCCAGGTTCCGCGCGGCGGCGACCCCCAGACTGAGCTGCGCCCGCCCCGCCGGCCCCTCGAACTGCTCCGGCCGCTGCCGGTGCGCTGCGGTCGACATCCCGGTTCCTCCTGCTGAGCGCCTCCGTTTTCCGCCGCGCAAGTGAAGCAGCGCAAGATCATGTCGGTCGAGTGGCGGGAGAGATACGCGACGTGTTCACGCCACGGAGGGGGAGGGGAATTCCTGTTGCCGTCCGGCCGGAGCGACTGGGAGTGCCGTCGAGGATGGCGGAAAACGTACGAGTGAACGCACGAGTGAGGGCCGTCACCCCGGTCTCCGGGGTGACGGCCCTCACCGTCGGTCTACGCGCTTCCTAGATGTCGAAGTACATCTCGAACTCGTGCGGGTGCGGCCGCAGCTGGATCGGGGCGATCTCGTTGGTGCGCTTGTAGTCGATCCAGGTCTCGATCAGGTCGGACGTGAAGACGCCGCCCGCCAGCAGGTACTCGTGGTCCGCCTCCAGGGCGTCGAGCACGGCCGGGAGGGAGGTCGGGACCTGGGGGACGTTCGCGTGCTCGTCGGGGGCGAGCTCGTAGAGGTCCTTGTCGATCGGCTCGGCCGGCTCGATCTTGTTCTTCACGCCGTCCAGGCCGGCCAGGAGGAGGGCCGAGAAGGCGAGGTAGGGGTTCGAGGACGGGTCCGGGGCGCGGAACTCGACGCGCTTGGCCTTCGGGTTGGAGCCCGTGATCGGGATGCGCATGGCCGCGGAGCGGTTGCGCTGCGAGTAGACCAGGTTGACCGGGGCCTCGAAGCCGGGGACCAGGCGGTGGTAGGAGTTCACCGTCGGGTTGGTGAAGGCCAGCAGCGACGGGGCGTGCTTGAGGATGCCGCCGATGTAGTAGCGGGCGGTGTCCGACAGGCCCGCGTAGCCCTGCTCGTCGTAGAAGAGCGGCTCGCCGCCCTGCCACAGCGACTGGTGGACGTGCATGCCGGAGCCGTTGTCACCGAAGATCGGCTTGGGCATGAAGGTCGCGGTCTTGCCGTTGCGCCAGGCGACGTTCTTCACGATGTACTTGAAGAGCATCAGGTCGTCGGCGGCGGCGAGCAGCGTGTTGAACTTGTAGTTGATCTCCGCCTGGCCGGCCGTGCCGACCTCGTGGTGCTGGCGCTCGACCTGGAGGCCGGCCTTGTCCAGCTCCAGGGAGATCTCGGCGCGCAGGTCGGCGAAGTGGTCGACCGGCGGGGCCGGGAAGTAGCCGCCCTTGTAGCGGACCTTGTAGCCGCGGTTGTCCTCCAGCGCACCGGTGTTCCAGGCGCCCGCCTCGGAGTCGATGTGGTAGAAGGACTGGTTCGCGCTGGTCTCGAAGCGGACACTGTCGAACACGTAGAACTCGGCCTCGGGGCCGAAGAACGCGGTGTCGGCGATGCCGGTGGAGGCCAGGTACGCCTCGGCCTTCTTCGCCACGTTCCGCGGGTCACGGCTGTACTGCTCGCCGGTGATCGGGTCGTGGATGAAGAAGTTGATGTTGAGGGTCTTGTCGCGGCGGAAGGGGTCGACACGGGCCGTGGAGAGGTCGGCACGCAGCGCCATGTCGGACTCGTGGATGGCCTGGAAGCCACGGATCGACGAGCCGTCGAAGGCCAGCTCCTCGGCCGGGTCGAACGCCGCGGCCGGCACCGTGAAGTGCTGCATCACGCCCGGCAGGTCGCAGAACCGGACGTCGACGAACTTGACGTCCTCGTCAGCGATGAACTTCTTGGCGTCATCGGCGTTCTGGAACATCCAACTCCTCCTAGCCCGGCCGCACGCGGTCGGGGATTGCTTGCGTGGCGCGGTCCGAGTCGCGTAATCCGTTTCGCGTTGGCGCGCTGGGGCCGACCCTAGAGAGACGGGATTTCCCAAGCATGACCCGATTGTTTCGCCGAGGTTAATCGGCGCGCGGTGATTGTCATGTCGTGGTGGAGGAGTGTCGTGGACCCGGAGCCCGGAGATCGTATGCCGTCGCAGTACCGTTGACGGGTGGACAACAGGCAAGCAATCGGCTCGTGGCTCTCCGGCCCCCGCGCGGCGGCCGAGGAGATGGGCATCGAATTCGGTCACCGGGGTGAGCGCCTGGGCCTGCCGGAGCAGGGGCCCGGCTCCATCGCCCCCCTCGGACGGCGCTTCGGCGCCGTCTTCGTCGACTGGGCGCTGTGCATGCTCGTCGCCTACGGATTCTTCTCCCACGGCGACCCCCAGCGGACCGGCAACTGGGCCCTGCTGATCTTCTTCCTGCTCGCCCTGCTCACCGTCGGTACGGTCGGGTGCACGCCCGGCAAGCGGCTGCTCGGGCTGCGGGTCGTCGCCGAGGGCGGCGGACGGCTGTGGACGAGACACGGGCCCGGCGGCTGGCCGGGCTGTGGGAGGAGTCGGCGGGCACGGGCGACGTGCGGCTGGAGCTCGTCGACTGCCCGGACCG
>NZ_JBFAPH010000408.1:0-5130 GCF_040675635.1 Streptomyces sp. NPDC049577 | reverse complement strand
GGCGGGCGCTGGGCCCCTGGCTCGTGGTCGGCGCGCTGGCCGCGACGCTGGCGGCGCTGCTGGTGCCGGTGTCGCTGTTCGGCTCCGCGCACACCGCGGCGGCCGTCCCGCCGGCCTTCACCGACGACGGCGAGGGGGTGCGGCAGACCGCGTTCGGGCCGCTGACGGCTCTGGACCGGGACTTCGTGCGCAAGGTCCGGCTCGCCGGGCTGTGGGAGAAGCCGGCCGGGCGCATGGCCCAGGAGCGCGGCACCACCGAGAGCGTGCGGATCGCCGGGCAGCACCTGATCGACGGGCACACCGAGCTGGACCGCCGCTCCCTGGAGGCCGGCCGGGACCTGGGCATCACGCTGCCGGGCCGGCCCACCGATCAGCAGCAGGGGTGGCTGGACCAGATGGACGCCGCCCGGGGGGCCGATTTCGACCGGGCCTTCGCCCAGCTGGTGCGCGCCGCCCACGGGAAGGTGTTCGGGCTGGTCGCGACGGTCCGGGACAAGACCGGCAACTCCCTCGTCCGCGAGCTGGCGACCCGCGCCAACTCGGTCGTCCTCGACCACATCACCGTCCTGGAGAGCACCGGTGCGGCCGGTATCCCCCACGTAGTGCCCGGGGCCCCGGAGCCGCACGGCAACGAGGAGATGAAGTGATCCGATGACCCCCACGCGATTCCAGAGCACCGGCCGCGGCCGGAACGCTCCACGCAAGGGCCACAAGCGCCGCACCTCGCCCAAGGTCCGCGCGCTGCTCGCGGCGGCGGCCCTGCTGCTGGGCGGCGGCGGTACGGCGGTGATCGCCGCCAACGCCTCGGCCGGCGGGGTGAGCCGCCCGGCCGGCCGGGCGGCCGCGACGGCCATGACCATCGCCTGCCCGGACGTCGGCGAGCAGCTGACCGACGTGCCCGATCCGGCGCGGCAGCGGGTCTCGCAGGGCCTCGCGGAGCTCGACGCCCAGGTGGCGCACGCCTACGAGCACATGACGGAGCCCGGTGGGGCGGACGGTGCCGTGCTCGACGAGCTGAAGGGGCAGCGGTCCGCGTCGATCGGGCGGATGGCCGACGCCATCGGGGAGCGCACCGCGCGGCCGTCCGGTCTGACGCGGCTGAGCGGCTGCACCACCCGCCAGGTCCGCACCGAGGCGGCCGGCGGCGACCGGGCGGGGCAGGGCGTCCTGAGGAACGCCATGCGGGGCGGCCCCTCCCCCGCCGACTTCGCCGACATCCGCACCGCGCCGGCACGGCCCCGGCCCGCCGTCCGCGCGGGCGGCTCGACCGGCACGTTCACCTCGCGCTGCGGCCGCAACGAGAACGGCCACTTCAACTCCGACAACGTCATCGTCACGCCGGGCGTGAGCAACGGCGCGCACCACACGCACGACTACGTCGGGAACCTCTCGACGAACGCCTTCTCCACCGACGCGAGCCTGGCGGCGGCCGGCACGACGTGTGCCAACGGCGATCTGTCCACGCACTACTGGCCGGTGCTGCGGCTGCTGGACGGCACGGCCGCCCCGGACGCCCGGGCGCCGGGCGGGGGGCACGACGGGAACATGGGCCGGGTGCTGCGGCCGGCATCGGTGACGATCCAGTTCCGGGGCAGTCCGGTGTCGAAGGTCTCGGCGATGCCGCGCTTCCTGCGGATCATCACCGGGGACGCCAAGGCCTTGACCAACGGCCCGGGCAACGCCAACGCCTCGTGGAGCTGCACCGGCTTCGAGGACCGGCAGCTGAAGGACAAGTACCCGGTCTGCCCGCCGGGGTCCCAGGTGGTGCGCACCTTCGCCTTCCAGAGCTGCTGGGACGGCCGGTCGACCGACAGCGCCAACCACCGCACGCACGTCGCGTTCGCCCGGGCGGACGGCTCGTGCCCGCGCGGGTTCCGGGCCGTGCCGCAGCTGGTGCAGCGGATCACCTACGACGTGCCGGCCCGTACGCCGTTCGCGGTGGACAGCTTCCCCGAGCAGTTGCACAAGCCGGTCACCGACCACGGTGACTTCATCAACGTGATGCCGGACGCGCTGATGGCGCGGGCGGTGGGCTGCGTCAACGGCGGGCGTCGCTGCTGAGCGGTGCCGGCCGGACGGCCTGAGGGCTCCCGCGCCGGGTACTCCCCCGCACCGCCCTGCCGCCCGGCGACGGGAACGCGGCGGCCCCGGACCTCATTCGGTCCGGGGCCGCCGCTCGCGTCGGGCGCCGTGTGTCCGGGGCGCCGCCGTAATTCCCCCGTGGGTGCCGGCTTCGCGTTCACAGGCCGTTGACCCGTGCCTGCCGGGCGAGGCCGAGGGGGTGGACGGTGGCGCCGACGGCGCGGCCCCTGGCGGTGCCGCGGGGGCGGGGCCGGCGGGACTCGGCGAGGAGCCGGCGGCTGCGCAGGGCGAGTTCCAGCTCGAAGCGGGTGCGCGGTTCCCTGAGGGCGGGTCCGAAGAGTTTCTCGATCTGGCGCAGGCGGTAGCGCACGGTCTGCGGGTGCACCTTGAGGGTGCGGGCGGCCTCGGGGGCGCCGCCGCTCTCCAGCCAGGCCAGCAGGGTGACCTCCAGGCGCTCGCTCTGCCGGGGGGTGAGCCCCTGCAGGGGGCGCAGCCAGCGGGCGGAGAGGGCGCGGGCGAGGGACTCGTCCTGGAGGAGGAGCAGGTCCGAGAGGTGGTCGTCGACGAAGAGGAGCCGTTCGCGGGGGTCGGGGCCGGGCTGGGTCAGGTCGATCAGGCGCCGGGCCCAGCGCAGTGAGGCCGCGAGGTCGGGGGCGGGCACGGCGTGGCCGACGGCGGCCGTGCGGCCGGCCAGGACGGAGACCAGGTCGGTGCGCGCCCCGGGGCCGGGGTCGGGGACGAGCAGGCAGAGGTCGGCGTCGACGGTGCCGAGCAGGGCCGGGCCGAGGGCCGCCTCCAGCTGGAGGGCGATGTGGGAGGCCTCGCCGGAGGTGGCTCCGGTGAGGACGACGGCGCGGGCGCGGCGGGGCAGCGGCCAGTCGGCCCGGCGGGCGAGTTCGGCCAGGACCCGCTCGGGCGGGCAGCGGTCGTCGGCGAGGGCGGTGAACAGGGTCCGGCGCGCGCGGGCGCCGGGGATGGGGGGGAGGACGCGGCCGGTGCCGGGCCGGGTGACGGCCGCCGGCCGGGACGTGCGGTCATCGGTGGGCCCGGCGCGGAGCCCGAGGGAGAGCAGGAGTGCCTGCTCGACCGCTGTTCGCGCCGCCTGTTTCCCGATCCGCTCCGTGATCTCCGCGAATACCGGTGTATTGCGCATCAGTTCGTCGACCAGGGCGGCGGCGACGGCGGGGAGTTCCTTTCGCAGGACGCGAGTCCATTCGCCGCGTGGTCGTGACCAGATGCGGTTCAGTATTTCGCACATCGTCTACCTCCGGACTTCTGCACGGACAACGGGGTCTGGACGGGTGTTCGGACCCTGTCGTCTGAGTGGGCATCATCAACAGCGGTCCACCGCCGTGGGGGCCGCCACACGGGAATTTGTCACAGCGCGATAAAGCTCATGAAGGTTTTGCGAGTTTCCGTGATGCTGCCGTTCATTCGGCCGCTCGGCGCAGGACGCCGATGCGCGGGATTTCCGGATTTCTCAGGAACACGGGCATCCGCCCGAGTTATCGTGAGCGCCGTCGGAGGCCCTCTATGCCCGCGTCACGCACGCTGTTGCGTTCGCATGTGATCCGTCCCTCCTCCCTCCGTCCGCCCCGTCCGCAGGCGGCGCCCCGTCCCCGGGCGCGCTCCTCCCCCGCCGGCGGCTCGTACGCCCGGCCCGCCCTGCCCGCGGCGCTCCTGCTGCTGCTCGCCACGGCCGGACGGGCCGGGGTGCCGGGGCGGGCGCGGGAGTTCCTCGACTTCGGCGCGGGCGTGCTGGCACTGGTGTCGCTGACCGCCACCGTGCTGTGGGGGCTGGCGGCGACCGACCGGCTGCTCCTCGGTTCCTCGCACCGGCTGCTCGCCCAGGGCGTGCACCGGGGGCTGGGGGTGGCCGGCATCGGTTTCCTCGCGCTGCACGTCTGGGTGAAGGTGGCCGAGGGGCACGTCGGTGCGGCGGCCGCGGCCGTGCCGTTCACCGACCGCGCGCAGCCGCTGCTCGTCGGGCTCGGGAGCGTGGCCGGCTATCTCTTCGTGACGGTCGCGGTCACCGGTGCGGTGCGCAGCGCCTTCGCGGCGGGCGGCCGGTCACGGGCCTGGCGGGCCCTGCACATGAGCGCCTATCCCGCGTGGGGTGCGGCGCTGCTGCACGGGCTGCACTCGGGCCGTCCGGCGAGCGGCTGGGTGACGGCGGGGTACGCGCTGTGCGTGGCGGGCGTGGCGGCCGCGCTGGTGGTGCGGGTCCGCGGGGGCCGGAACGGGCGCGGGGGGAACGGGTGACGGGGCCCGTGCCGACGCTGTCGGCCGTCGGCACGCCGCGGTTGCTGACGGGCCTGGACCAGCGGGCCTGGGTGGACCGGGCGACGCATCTGGCCCTGCACGGCCCGCCGCCGGCCCTGGTGGCCGGTGACCTGGCCGAGCTGGCGGAGGGGGTCGGGCTGCGCGGCCGGGGCGGGGCGGGTTTCCCCTTCGCCCGCAAGCTGCGCGCGGTCCTCGGCTCCCTGCGGCGCACCGGGGGCCCGTCGGCGGTGGTGGTCAACGGCAGCGAGGGCGAGCCGGGTTGTCTGAAGGACACGGCGCTGCTGCTGCACGTGCCGCACCTGGTGCTCGACGGGGCGTTGCTGGCGGCCGGGGCGCTCGGCGCGGAGCAGGTGGTCGTCGGGGTGACCCGGGCCGATGTGGAGCGGTCGGTGCGCCAGGCGGTGGCCGAGCGCGGGGCCGGCGAGCCGGGGGTGCGCGTGGCCCGGCTGCCGGAGCGGTTCGTCACCGGTGAGGGCACGGCTCTCGTGCGGGGCGCGGGCGGCGGTCCGGCGCTGCCGTCGGGGCGCAAGGTCCGCTCCAGCGAGAGCGGGCTGGGCGGGGTGCCGACCCTGGTGTCCAACACGGAGACGTACGCCCAACTGGCCGTCGCGGCACGGCTCGGCGTCGCCCGTTTCGCCGAGCTGGGGCTGCCGGAGGAGCCCGGCACCCTGCTGCTGACCGTCGCCGGGGCGCACGTCGTGGAGACGCCGACGGGGCTTCCGCTGCCGTACGCCCTGGAGTTGTGCGGCACGGGGCCGGGTCAGG
>NZ_JBFAPH010000407.1:0-5178 GCF_040675635.1 Streptomyces sp. NPDC049577 | reverse complement strand
CTGGGTGCCCGGCGCAGGGGGACGTAGCGGACGTAGCGCGGGACCGGCAGCATGCCGCGCTCACCCATCAGCGCGCGGAACTGCAGGGCCGCCGTGAGGAAGGCGACCAGGTAGAGGACGGCGAGGGCCCGCTGGAGCACCAGCCGGCTCAGCCAGTACCCGGACGCCGTGAACCACTCCATGGCCGTCGCTCCTTACGACTCCCCCGGGTGACCTCCGAGTATCCGCATCCCCGCGTCCCATGCATCCGCCCAACGGCCATGAATCGAATTAACCGGCAAAGGGTGGCAGAGTGGATCTATGGTTGATCGGGGAGCGCCGCCCGCCGGCCGGCCGCCGGACGACTGGCCCGCCCGCCCGGAGGTGGGCCTTGCCGTCAACCACATGGGGCTCTTCGACTGGGACCTGGCGTCGGGCCGGCTGCACCTGGACGTCTCGGCGCTGGACGTCCTCCAGCTGGATCCCGGGGAGTTCCACGGCAACATCGCCGACCTGGCCGGCCGGGTCCCCCGCCCCGAGGCGGCCCGGCTCGACGCCCTCGTCTCCCGCACGCTGAAGGACGGCACCGACACCTACAGCGCCTACTACCACATCCGCACCCGCGACGGTGCGCTGCGCTGGACCTACACCCAGGGCCGCGTCCAGCGCGACGAGCGGGGCCGCCCCTGCCGCATCCTCGGCGTCGTCCGCGACGCGACCCAGGAGCTGGGCCACTCGGCCGGGCCGCGCGAGACGTACGAGGACCGCCGGCACCAGACCACCATCGTCGAGACGATCACCGCCGCGCTGGCGCACGCCCGGACCGTCCAGGACGTCATCGAGTTCTTCAAGGACCCCCAGGCCGTCGAACACCTCGGCTGCGACCTCCTGGTCCTCGGACTCCTCGACTCCGGCCGGATCCATCTGGTCGCCGAGGGCCCCTCCGAGCACTACATCGCCGGCACCCGCTACACCCGGGTCGACGACGACTTCCCGATGAGCGAGGTCATCCGCACGATGGCACCGCGCTTCATCGAGTCCCGCGGGGAGTTCGCCGCGCACTACCCCTGGCTGTGGGAGCGGATCAGGGGCATCGGCATCGCCTCCGCCGCCTATCTGCCGCTGATCGCCCAGGGCCGCCCGATCGGCGCCATAGGGCTGCTGTACCGCGACACCCGCGGCTTCACCCAGCAGGAGCGGAACCTCTTCATCGCCGTCAGCAGCAGCCTCGCCCAGAGCATCGCCCGCGCCATGCTCTTCGACCAGGAGCACGACCTCGCCGAGGGGCTCCAGCAGTCCATGCTGCCGCGCCGCATCCCCGAGATCCCCGGCGCGCAGATCGCCGTCCGCTACCGCTCCGCCCGCATGGGCCGCGACATCGGCGGCGACTGGTACGACGCCATCCCGCTGCCCGGGGGCCGGGTCGGCGCGGTCATCGGGGACGTCCAGGGACACGACACCCATGCCGCCGCCGTCATGGGCCAGTTGCGCATCGTCCTGCGGGCGTACGCCACCGAGGGCCACGCCCCGGCCACCGTCATGGCCCGGGCCTCGATCTTCCTCCACGAGCTGGAGACCGACCGCTTCGCCACCTGCACCTACGCGGAGGCCGACCTGTCCACCGGCGTCGTCCAGCTCGTCCGCGCCGGGCACATCGACCCGTTGCTGCGGCACGCCGACGGCACCTGCCGCCGCCTGCCCGTCCCGGGCGGGCTGCCGCTGGGCCTCTCCGCCGAGTTCGGCCGCGTCGAATACCCGGTGACGACCGTCGAACTCGACCCGGGGGAGACGCTGTTGATGTTCACCGACGGCCTGGTCGAGGTGCCCGGCTCCGACCTCGACGAGGGCATGCACCAGCTCACCGATTTCGTCGCCCATGGCCCGCACGACCTGGAGGAACTCGCCGACAAGCTCTGCAACGTCGTCGGCGGGCGCGGCGGCGAGGACGACCTGGCCGTCGTGCTGCTGCGCCGCCACGGCCCGGCCGCCCGCACCGCCGGCCGGCTCCAGCAGGCCATCCCGCCCGCCGACCCCGAGGCCCTCGCCGCCGGGCGGCAGATGATCCGCGCGGCCGTACGCGCCTGGGGAGCCCGGGAACGCTCCGACGAGATCGAGCTGGTCACCGACGAACTGATCACCAACGCCCTGCTGCACACCGACGGACCGGCCGTGGTCTCCCTGAACATGGTCACCGGACCCGAGCGCCGCGTGCGCGTCGAGGTCGAGGACACCTCCAGCACCCTGCCCCGCCGCCGCGAACCCGGCGAATCAGGAGTCTCGGGCCGCGGTCTGCTGCTCGTCGACCGGCTGGCCGACGTCTGGGGCGTCGACCCGCGCGGCACCGGCAAGTCCGTCTGGTGCGAATTCGTCGTCCCCGAGCGCCATGAGGTCGCCGAGACCGACGACGGCGACGAAGGCTGAGGACGAGGAACGGGGGAGGACCAGGGGGGGCGGGGGGCGAGGAGGACCGAGGGGGGCCGAGTCCGCCCGGTCCGTCCGGAATTGCATATTCCGAGGGCATGGGGTTCCACTTGCCCCGACCCAGATCCGGCTGACCCCAAGGTCAGCTGACGACCCATCGGAAAGGCCGACGGACCTTGTCGACCCGCAGACCCCTCACCCCGCGCCGCGGCGCGCTCCTCCTCGGTACCGCCGCCCTCCTGCTGACGGCCGTACCGGCCCAGCCCGCCCAGGCGTTCGGCACGGTCAACGCCCTCGGCCAGCACGCCGAACACGAGCGCGTCACCCGCGCCGCCCTCGCCTGCGCCCCGGGCGCGCGGTCCGACGGCGACTGCTTCGAACCCCGCTCCCTCGCCCAGCTCGCCGGCCACGACGGCACCTTCGGCGCCGTCGGCGCACCCGACTCCGACGAGGCCCTCAGCGCCGAGGCCCACTGCGACAACGCCGACTTCCTCGCCCTCCCCGGCTACCCGCGCACCCGCGCCCAGGCCACCCGGCAACTCCAGGCCTGCGTCGCCAAGCTCCAGACCCGCTTCCGCCAGGGCGTCACCGCCGCCGGCGGCCTCCTCGCGGCGGACGGCGCCGTCGCCCCCCGCGAGAGCGACCTCGCCAAGGACTGCACCTTCACCCTCGGCGTCCCCGGCCGCGACAAGTGCGAGGCTGTCGAGGGCCTCGGCCGCGCCCTGCACGGCGTCCAGGACTTCTACTCGCACAGCAACTGGGCCGACCGGGCCGATCCCGGCCGGCCCGCCGGCAAGGACAACCCGCCCGGCCTGGACCTGCCCGCCCCCTCGCCCCTGCTCGCCCTCGCCGGCGGACGGCCCCCGCTCGCCACGGACGTCCCCGACGGCCTGACCACCGGCTGTTTCTCCCTCGTCCCGCTCGCCTGCGGCAAGCGCGTCCAGCACACCGACCTCAACAAGGACAACGGCATCATCGACCCGGTCACCGGAGCCACCAGCGGCCCCACCACACCCCGCGGCCGCACCGCCGACAACTTCGACCGCGCCGTCCGGGCCGCCGTCACCGACACCCGCCGCCAGTGGCACGACTTCCGCACCGCGCTCGTCACGCAGTACGGCAAAGCCCGTGGCGAGGCCATCGCTTGCGTCCTCACCCACGACGACCCGGTGCGCGACTGCGCGCCCGCGCGCTGACGGACCCGCCGGGGGAGCGGACGCACCGGACACGCGACGCCGGGGGACACACGGCCGGACATACCCCCCGGGCCCACCGCCCGGTGAAGAGGCCAAGGTCACAGCGGTTGCCCCTGCTGCCGGACGCGCCTGCTCCCCTAGCCTTCCCTGCATGACGGTCCTGCCTGATGATGGCTTCTCCCTGGCCGCCGAGTTCCCGGACGCGACCCGTGAGCAGTGGCAGCGCCTCGTCGAGGGCGTGCTGAGCAAAGCGGGCACCGACGCCGTGGGCCCGGCGGCCGAGGACGCGCTGGCCACCGCCCTCGGGGACGGGCTGCGCACCCGCCCGCTCTACACCGCCGAGGACGCCCCTCCGGCGCCCGGTTACCCCGGCTTCGCCCCCTTCGTCCGGGGCGGCCGCCCCGAAGGGACCGCCCCCGGCGGCTGGGACGTACGCCAGCACCACGCGCACCCCGACCCCCGGCGGGCCAACGAGGCCGTCCTCGCCGACCTGGAGAACGGGGTCACCTCCCTCTGGCTGACCGTCGGTTCCGCCGGACTGGCCGTGGACGACCTCCCGGCCGCCCTCGACGGCGTCTACCTCGACCTCGCACCCGTCGTCCTCGACGCCGGCGCCGGATTCGAGGCCGCCGCCGACCGGCTGCTCCGCCTCCACGACGAGCGCGCCACCCCGCGCGACGCCGCCCGCGGCAACCTCGGCGCCGACCCGCTGGGCACCCTCGCCCGCACCGGCGGTGACACCGACCCCGCCGGGCCTCTCGCCGCCGCCGCGGACCTCGCCGCCCGCTGTCTGCGCGACCGCCCCGGCCTGCGCGCCCTGACCGTCGACGCCCTGCCCTACCACGACGCCGGCGCCTCGGCCGCCCAGGAACTCGGCTGCTCGCTGGCCACCGGCGTCGCCTATCTGCGCGCCCTCACCGCCGCCGGGCTCACCGTCGAGCAGGCCGCCGCCCAGCTGGAGTTCCGCTACGCGGCCACCGCCGACCAGTTCCTCACCATCGCCAAACTCCGTGCCGCCCGCCGCCTGTGGTCCCGCGTCACCGAGGTCAGCGGCGCCACCGGCGCCACCGCGGCGCAGCGCCAGCACGCCGTCACCTCCGCCGTGATGATGACCCGTCGCGACCCCTGGGTGAACATGCTGCGCACCACCATCGCCTGCCTCGCCGCCGGCGTGGGCGGCGCCGACGCGGTCACCGTACTGCCCTTCGACGCGGCCCTCGGACTGCCCGACGCCTTCGCCCGCCGCGTCGCCCGCAACACCTCCTCCATCCTGCTGGAGGAGTCCCACCTGGCCCGGGTCGTCGACCCGGCCGGCGGCTCCTGGTACGTCGAGCGGCTCACCGACGAACTCGCCCACGCCGCCTGGGCCTTCTTCCAGGACCTCGAACGCGCTGGCGGCCAGGCCGCCGCGCTGCGCTCCGGCCTGGTCGCCGAACGCCTGGACGCCACCTGGCGCGAGCGCTCCGGCCGACTCGCCACCCGCCGCGAACCCATCACCGGCGTCAGCGAGGCCTGGCGGAGGACGGCGCGAGGGGTTACGCACTGGCGAACGCGGCGGCGAGCGTGGCCCTCGGCCTCGCGG
>NZ_JBFAPH010000406.1:0-5189 GCF_040675635.1 Streptomyces sp. NPDC049577 | reverse complement strand
CCGGAGCCGACTGCCCACCCGATTCCTCCGGCGCGCGCCGCCACCGGCGCCATGGAACGTTCACCGGAGGTCCCGGCTCATCCTCCGGCTCAGCCTCGGAAGCCACCGCCGATCCGTCCCGGCCCACCGGGGTTTCCGGCCATGTCACAGAGGACCGGCGCTCCGCATGCCATCCGCGCGCGTCGCGCCCGGCGCCCGCCGCCTCGTGGACCGCGGACCGACAGCCGGACCGCCCAGGCGCCTTCCATGGCAGAGTGCCGAAGGTCGGCTCCGGCACCGCTCGCACGGGCCGCGATGGCACCATCGCCTCCGCACCGGTGGAGACGGAACTCACGACAGCGTTCCGGGCCACCACGGGAAGGGCCCGGGCCGGATCAGCCGCGTATGTGACGCCGGCTCCATGAGTGACGCCGGCCGGTTCCGGCCAGTGGACCCGGTTGATTCGCAGCACATATACCGCCGGCGGGCGTGCGGTGCTGACTGGCAGGCGGGCCAGTACCGTTAGCTTCTCCTCGAAGCCGACCATCAGCCATCACCGTCTTCGATGCGGAGGTTCAACCGGGCCACCTCGTGCACATAGCGCAGGCGCTCCCGGTGGTCGAGGCCGAGCAGGGCGTTGGGGGGCC
Source organism: Streptomyces sp. NPDC049577 (assembly GCF_040675635.1). Classification (NCBI taxonomy): domain Bacteria; kingdom Bacillati; phylum Actinomycetota; class Actinomycetes; order Kitasatosporales; family Streptomycetaceae; genus Streptomyces; species Streptomyces sp. NPDC049577. Next base: position 4,563 of record NZ_JBFAPH010000406.1, on the reverse strand, counting down.
AGTGCAGGTAGTACCCCAGGTAGGTCAGCTCCTCGTACAGCCGGTCCACCGGGTAGGTCATGATTCCCCCAGGCGACCACCGCCTACCGGCACTTCCACCCGCGCGCCGCACGAAGCGCAATTGGTCATGCAGACCGGTGCGGCCGTGCCGTTCAGCTCGTGGTAGAGGTGCTGCAGGTGGGCCAGATCCGCGGCGAACAGCCGCTCGATGTCCTCGGCTTCGAGATCTTCCAGGTCGCCCAGCCGGGTCACCACCAGGCTGAGCAACACGATCCCTAGGTACGCGGGGTCGTCCCGGACTCGCAGGTCCCGCAAGGAGCGCAACTCGTCCCGCGCGGTGGCCAGCCGCATCCGGCCCTTGCGGTGCAAAGTGCCGTCCTCGGCCAGGAATCCATGGGGCAGTTCGAACTCGAATTCCGTCTGTACCATGGTCACTTGCTCCGGTCCACTACCATCTGGTCGTACCGGATAGTGATCGACTCGACCGCCGGCGCCCCCGCGCTTGTCGCGCTCAACGGCGACATGCTCCACTGCACCGGGAGCGCGTTCGCCAGGTGGAACTTATGTGCCTCCTTGCGCTGTGGGGTGAACATCGTGATCGTCGCTGTTTGTCGGACGTCTTTGAAGTCCATGGAATCCTCCAGCCACATGAGCAGGTCCTTGGACATGTCCATCACGCGGGAGAGCGTGATCTCGCCAGTGAGCTCCTTGCCGGCCGGCTGGTTGTACTCCATGATCTGACCGCGTGAGTTGAGCTGTCGGACGGTTACCACCCGTTGTCGCAAGGCGAACCCGCTGATCTCCTGGACGGTCGCCACCCGCACCTTGTTGAGCTGCACCGCAAAATGGTCGAGGAGCAGCCCCTGGAAGGACTTTGCATTCGTTGTCACGGCCGATGCCTCCTGGATTCGCTAGGCGTTGGGATGCGCGAGCAGGGCGACGGAGCCTGCAGTCTGGGTGATTCGGAACAGGATGAACTCGGCCGGCCGTACCGGCGCCACGGCGATGTCCACGATCACCTTGCCGGCCGCAATCGAGCCGGCGGGATTGTTGGACGCATCGCAGACCACCCGGAACGCATCCGATGCCACATCACCACGCAGGGCACCGGACAACCACTGGTCATGCAGAAAGCTGCCGACCTGCCCCCGCAACGCCCCCCACAAATGCTGATCAACCGGCTGGAACACCGCCCACCGCGTACTGGCCTTGATGGACGCCTCCAGGAAGTTCATCAACCGACGCACATTCACATACCGCCGGTTGACATCCGGATCGAGCGTGCGCGCACCCCAGATGGTCTTGCCCTGGCCCGGGAAGTCGCGCAGGCAGTTCACCTGCTGTGAGATCTTCTCCTGCTGCTTGTCGCTCAGTGTGACGGTGAACGAGTCGGCCGCGACCAGTGGAATGTTCGCCGGAGCGTAAAAGACCCCGCTGTCGCGGTCCGACGCGGCCCAGGCTCCGGCCACATGCCCGCACGGCGGCACTGTGATCACCGCCGGCCGGCCGGTCCTGGCGGAGTTGACCGGCACGGTCATCGTGACCCATGGGAAGTACACCGCTGCGTACTCGGCGGGCATCACATTCGGGGCGGTGGCTGTCTTCGCGGTGGCTTCGCCGGGCAGGTGCAGGATCACCATCCGGTTGCCCATCTCGGCGCAGTGTTCAGCCAACTTCCGTGCCACCAGCGTATCGTGACCGTCATCGTCCGGTGCGGTCACGATCGTGACCTCGGCGTTGTGCCGCAAGACGTCCAGCGGCTTCTCATATGGGGCGTCGCCCGGACCGGTGAACACGACCAGGCACCGCTCACCGCCGTTGGCGAAAAAGCCGTACACCGCGCCGACCAGGCTGTCCGACACCGGCAGGTCTTCCAACTGCACCAACTCGGCCAAGGTGTCGAGCGATTCGGCGGACAACGCGGGCACGGTCTCGTGGCTGCCCTGACCGGACTGGAAGAAGCCGAAGTGCCTGGCGATGTTCTCGCAGATCTCCAACCCGGCCAACTGCCCTGGCAAACGACCCTCGGAAGGCCGCCATGACAACACATCGGCCGGCCAGTCCATACCGTCCAGGATTTCGACCGGGAAGCGAATCCTCTTCAACACCTGGACAGCCGCGGACCGTGCGACGTCCGAGCTGATCAGACTCAGCAGCCACCGGTGGAACTCGCCAAATCCGTCCACCCACCGGCTCATGGGAACGGCTTCCCGGTGCCCGACGGGCCTGCCGGTCTTCTGCTCCTCGTTGTCCTCCTCGTTGTCCTCCTTCTTCTCCTTGCCGTTCTTGACCGATGCCTTGTGCCCGGTGTCGTTCTGTCCTCCGGTATGGCCCGGATCAGACGGTGCCCCGGAGACCGGTGGCCGGCCGAACTTGCCGATGAACGCAGTCACCGCGGTGGGTACCGGAGTGACCTCGTACATGGCCCTGGTGAGTTCCTCGATATACGGTCCCGGTACCGTGAGACCCGGTGCTTTGGGTGCCATGATTTCCTCCTTGCCAGGCCTTGCAGCGTGCCGGCGCTCCGCTCAGGCGCCGGGGTGGACAAGCTCGGAAACCGGGCCTGCGGTCTGGGTGATTCGGAACAGGATGAACTCGGCCGGCCGTACCGGCGCCACGGCGATGTCCACGATCACCTTGCCGGCCGCAATCGAGCCGGCGGGATTGTTGGACGCATCGCAGACCACCCGGAACGCATCCGATGCCACATCACCACGCAGGGCACCGGACAACCACTGGTCATGCAGAAAGCTGCCGACCTGCCCCCGCAACGCCCCCCACAAATGCTGATCAACCGGCTGGAACACCGCCCACCGCGTACTGGCCTTGATGGACGCCTCCAGAAAGTTCATCAACCGACGCACATTCACATACCGCCGGTTGACATCCGGATCGAGCGTGCGCGCACCCCAGACCATCGGGCCCAGTCCGGGAATGCTGCGCAGGCAGTTCACCCTACCCTTGGTCCTGATCAACAGATCGGACTGCTGTGCTTCGCTCAGCGGGGCGGTGAAGGAAGCCACGGCGGCCAACGGCACATTCGCCGGTGCGTAAAAGACCCCTTTTTCACGGTCCGATGCCGACCAGGCACCTGCCACATGACCGCATGGAGGGATCCTGACCGTGGGCACCCGTCCGGTGACCGGATCCGGCGCGCCGCCCGGCATGGGCATATGGATCCACGGGAAGTATGCGGCCGCGTATTCCGCCGGCTTGACGTTCGGAGCGACGGCCGTCTTTTCCGTGGCTTCGCCGGGCAGTTGCAGGATCGCCATCCGGTTGCCCATATCGGCGCAGTGCTCGGTCAACTGCTGTGCGAGGACCGGGTCATGGCCGTGCTCCGGTGCGGCCACGATGGTCACGTCACCGTGTTCGGTGAGCGCCGCGATCGCATTCTCGTATCCGGCTTCGCTCTCACTGGTCAGGATGGTGAGACACCGATGGCCACCGTTGGCGAAGAACGCATACACCGAGTGGAACAGCATCGTGTTGGTCTTCAGCTTGCCGATGCCGATACCGGCGCGCAGTTCTTCGATCGCGTCCTCGGTCAGCGGGTGCTGGTCGCCGGAACCAGCGAAGTGCTGCTCGATGTTGTGGGCGATGTCCGTGTCACCGTCCCGCGCGAGCTTGGCGGCGACAGCGTTCGCCTCGGCCGCCGGCACCTGGGTGGCCAGCCAGCGGTGGAATCCGGTGAAGCTGTCCGACCACCAGGCGATCGTCTTCCCGGACGCCACTTCCTTGCTCTTGCCCAGGAATGCGGCGACTGCCGTGGGTACCGCGGTGACCTCGTAGAGATGCGGGACGGACTCCCAGATATACGTCCCGGGCACCATCATGTTCGGCATGGGCCTACCGGCCATGGGGGACTCCTCAGACTCGCGCCGACTGGGTGAACGTGAATGTGATGAACTCGGCCGGTGTCAGGGGCGCCACCTTCACCGCACAGCTGATCCTGGCTCCCGTGCTCGTGCAGTTGATCCTGAATGCCTCGTCCGCGGTATCGCCGGCGAGGGCCCCAGCCTGCCATTGCTCGGTAAGGAACTGGCGTATCTGCGCCGCCAGTCCGTCCCGGGTCGCACCGTTGTTGGGCTGGTCGATCACCCAGCCGGTGCTTTCCCTCAGTACGGTCTTGAGGTGGCTGACCAACCGGCGAATATTGAGGTGGCGGAAGTAGCGGTCGGTGGAAAGGGTGCGCGCGCCCCACACCAGCAACTGCCCATCCGGGAACCGGCGCAGACAGTTGACGTGAGGGCCGAACCAGCCCTGCGCGGCGTCGGACGCGACGTCCGGTACCAGCGCCCGCACCGCCCCCACAGGCACGTTCGCCGGGGCCGTATGCACCCCTCGCTCGGCGTCATTGCGGGCGATGACGCCGGCAATGTGTCCGCAGGGGGGCACAGTTACCGCTGATCGCCCGGGATCGTCCAGGTTCGGCATCACGATGCTCGGTGCATAGACCGCTGCGTACGGGCAGCATGTTCCGATCACCGCGTCGGCCACCGGGTGATCGAGCAACGCGATCCATTCTGGCTCGGTGCAGTACGCGGCCAGCCAGCTCTGTGC
>NZ_JBFAPH010000405.1:0-5221 GCF_040675635.1 Streptomyces sp. NPDC049577 | reverse complement strand
CGCGTGTCTGGCGAAGGAGCCGGCGGAGCGGCCGACGCCGGACGCGTTGATGGGGATGCTGGCGGAGGTGCCGGCGCCCTCTCCACGCTTTTCCCCGGCGGTGCCCGCGCAGGAGCCGCCGGCCGGGCGGGCCGGCGCGCGTCGCCGGCGGTCCCCGCGTGGGCGGTGGCTGGCCGCTGCCGTGGTCGCCGCCGTGCTCGCCGTGGGCGGTGTCGTGGCGTGGGGCGGCGGGCACGGTGAGGGACGCGGTGCTTCCGGGCCGACGCCCGCCGGGTCGGCCTGGCGGCCGTGGACGGCTTCCATACCGCCGGGTGACGGGGGCGAGGGCGGGGACGGCGAGGTGCGGGCCGGGTTCTGTACGTACCACGGTGCCGCCCTGTACTGCTCGGCGCGCGGGGTGTACGCGGCTCGCGTCGACGCGGCGGACGGGCGGGTGCGGTGGCGGTTCCCGGGGATCGCGACGCGGCCGGGCGGGGGTGCGCCGAGCGCGCCGGTCGTCTCCGGTGGGCTGGTGCACGCGTTGTCGCCGGACAAGCGGGAGCTGACGGCGTTCGCCCCGGAGAACGGGGAGCCGCGCTGGACGCGGGACGTGTCGGCGCACAAGGGGCGCGTCTATCACGCCGGGGACACCGTGCTGCTGGTGGCGGCGGACGGGACGGTCACGGCGGTGGACGGGGGGACGAACAAGGAACGGTGGCGGCATCCGCTGCCCGGGGGTTTCCGGCCGGCCTTCGTGTCCTTCGGCGGTGACGGGCCGGCGTACGGTCTGGCGCCGAGTGCCGACGGGCGGCGGACGCAGGTCGTCGCCGTCGATCCGGTCAGTGGTGCGGTGCGGTGGCAGTGGACGGCGGACGGCGCGCTGACGGCCGTCGGTACGGGGCCGGGCGGGGTGCTGTATCTGACAGAGGCGGCGGCGGACACGCGGGTGGTGGCCGTGGTGCGGTACGACCCGGCGGCGCGGCGGGCGGTGCGGGTGCCGTTGGTGGCGCCGGTGTTCGCGACGAGTGCGGTGGCGCGGGGGGAGCGGGTGTTCGTGCTGTCGTCGGACGGGGGGCTGACGGCGGTGGACACGGGTCGTCCTGCCGGGCAGGGCTGGCGGCTGGACACGGCCGTGGCCAACGCGTCCGCGCTGGTGGTGGACGGGGAGCGGTTGTACTTCTCGGCCGCGGACGGCCGGTTGCTGGCCGTGGACGCGGTGCGGGGCGCGTTGCTGGGGACGACGTCGGCGCGGTCGGTGCGGGCGGGCCGGGGGTATCTGGAGATGCTGCCGGCGCCGGTGGTGGCGGAGGGGAAGGTGTTCGCGGCGGCGCCGGACGGGACGGTGTTCGCGGTGGACGGGCACGACCCGGGCGGATGGCGGTGAGGCCGGGGGCCGTGAGACCGGGGGGCCGTGAGGCCGGACAGCCGTGAGGCCGGATGGCGGCGGGTCCGGATAGCGGCGGGTCCGGGGGCGGTGCCCCCGGACCCGTACTTGTGCTCCCGGTGCGTCAGCCCAGCTTCGACACGTCCCTGACCGCGCCCTTGTCCGCGCTGGTGGCCATCGCCGCGTAGGCGCGGAGGGCCGCCGAGACCTTGCGGGTGCGGTTCGCCGGGGCGTAGGTGCCGGCGAGGGCCTCGCGGCGGGCCGCCAGTTCCTCGTCGTCGACGAGGAGTTCGATGGAGCGGTTGGGGATGTCGATGCGGATGCGGTCGCCGTCCCGGACGAGGGCGATGGTGCCGCCCGAGGCCGCCTCGGGGGAGGCGTGGCCGATGGACAGGCCGGACGTGCCGCCGGAGAAGCGGCCGTCGGTGATCAGGGCGCATGCCTTGCCGAGGCCGCGGCCCTTGAGGAAGGAGGTGGGGTAGAGCATCTCCTGCATGCCGGGGCCGCCGCGCGGGCCCTCGTAGCGGATGACGACGACGTCGCCCTCCTTGACCTTCTTGCCGAGGATCTTCTCGACCGCCTCCTCCTGCGACTCGCAGACGACCGCGGGGCCCTCGAAGGTCCAGATGGACTCGTCGACGCCGGCGGTCTTGACTACACAGCCGTCGACGGCGAGGTTGCCCTTGAGGACGGCGAGACCGCCGTCGCGGGAGTAGGCGTGTGCCGCGGAGCGGATGCAGCCGTTCTCGGCGTCGAGGTCGAGGGAGTCCCAGCGCTCGGACTGGGAGAAGGCGGTGGCGGAGCGGACGCAGCCGGGGGCGGCGTGCCAGAGCTCGACGGCCTCGGCGGAGGGGGAGCCGCCGCGCACGTCCCAGGTCTTGAGCCACTCGGCGAGCGAGGCGGAGTGGACGCTGTGGACGTCCTCGTTGAGCAGTCCGGCGCGGTGGAGCTCGCCGAGGATGGCGGGGATGCCGCCGGCGCGGTGCACGTCCTCCATGTAGTAGGTACCGCCGGGGGCCACGTTGGGGGCGACCTTGGCCAGGCAGGGGACGCGGCGGGAGACCTCGTCGATGTCCGACAGGTCGTAGTCGAGCTCGGCCTCCTGGGCGGCGGCGAGCAGGTGGAGGATGGTGTTGGTGGAGCCGCCCATGGCGATGTCGAGGGCCATGGCGTTCTCGAACGCGGCGCGGGTGGCGATATTGCGGGGCAGGACGGATTCGTCGCCCTGCTCGTAGTACCGCTTGGTGATCTCGACGACGGTGCGGCCGGCGTTCTCGTAGAGCGCCTTGCGGGCGGTGTGGGTGGCGAGGACGGAGCCGTTGCCCGGCAGGGAGAGGCCGATGGCCTCGGTGAGGCAGTTCATCGAGTTGGCGGTGAACATGCCGGAGCAGGAGCCGCAGGTCGGGCAGGCGTTCTCCTCGATGCGCAGCACGTCCTCGTCGGAGACGTTCTCGTCGACGGAGTCGACGATGGCGTTGATGAGGTCGAGCTTGCGGACGGTGCCGTCGACGAGGGTGGCCTGGCCGGCCTCCATCGGGCCGCCGGAGACGAAGACGACCGGGATGTTCAGGCGCATGGCGGCCATGAGCATGCCCGGGGTGATCTTGTCGCAGTTGGAGATGCAGATCAGGGCGTCGGCGCAGTGGGCCTCGACCATGTATTCGACGGAGTCGGCGATGAGGTCGCGGGAGGGCAGCGAGTAGAGCATGCCGCCGTGGCCCATGGCGATGCCGTCGTCGACGGCGATGGTGTTGAACTCGCGCGGGATGCCGCCGGCGGCGCTGATCGCGTCCGAGACGATGCGGCCGACGGGCTGCAGGTGGGTGTGGCCGGGGACGAACTCGGTGAAGCTGTTGGCGACGGCGATGATCGGCTTGCCGAAGTCCTCGCGCGCTACGCCCGCGGCGCGCAGAAGGGCTCGGGCGCCCGCCATGTTGCGGCCGTGGGTGACGGTACGGGACCTCAGCTCGGGCATCTGCCTGCTCCACTCCTAGTCTCGGGTCTTCGAGCCTACGCTCGTCATCCGGGATCCGGACAGGGTTTCCGCGATTCGAGACGGCGGTATCGGTGTGCGGGCGTGAGCGGCCGCCGGCGTCCTCGGCGGCGGGCTCGTGTGCGGGCTCGTGTGCGGGCTCAGGGGCCCGTCAGATGGTGCTGGACGACCGGGGCGACCCTGGCGACGATCTCGTCGAGGCCGGCCGACGCCAGGGGCTCGACCTTGATGACGTAGCGCAGCATGGCGATGCCGACGAGGTGGGCGCCGGCCAGCTCCGCGCGCAGCCCGGCGTCGGGGACGCCGAGCTCGTCGGCGATGCGGCCCAGGATGCGGCTGGCGACGAGGTCGCGGAAGACGGCGGCGGCCGTCTCGTTGGCGACGGCGGAGCGGACGATCGCCAGCAGCGGTTCGCGGGTGACCGGGTCGTCCCAGACGCCGAGGATGAAGCGTGTCAGCCGCTCCCCCACCTGCTCGGGCCCGTCCGCGGTGATCTGGTCGGGCACCGCCAGGGCGGGGGCGAAGGCGACCTCGACGGCCGCGGCGAAGACCTTCTCCTTGGGGCCGAGGTAGTGGTGGACGAGCGCGGGGTCGACGCCCGCGCCCTTGGCGATGCCGCGGATGGACGCCTTGTCGTAGCCGTGCTCGGCGAACTCCGCGCGGGCCGCGGCGATGATGCGCTCGCGCGCGCCGGGCCCTGCGCCGGCGGCTGTGCGGGCGGGGCGGCCGCGCCGCCGGGGGGCGGGGGCGGCCGGGTCGGCGGGCTCGCTGCCGGTCACGGGCGGCGGGCGCCCGTCGGCGAGGCGAGGTGGAGGCGGGTGTAGGCGAGGGCCTCGGCGAGGTCGGCCTCGCGCTCGGCGGCCGACATGGCCCGGCGGGTGTTGACCTCGATGACGATGTGCCCGTCGAAGCCGTTCACGGCGAGGCGTTCGAGCAGCTCGGCGCAGGGCTGCTTGCCGCGGCCGGGGACGAGGTGCTCGTCCTTGGCGGAGCCGTTGCCGTCGGCGAGGTGGATGTGGGCCAGCCGGTCGCCCATGCGGTCGATCATCTGCAGGGCGTCGGTGCGGGCGGTCGAGGTGTGCGAGAGGTCGACGGTGAAGTGGCGGTAGTCGTCCTTGGTGACGTCCCAGTCGGGCGCGTAGGCGAGCATCTCGCGGTCCCGGTAGCGCCAGGGGTACATGTTCTCGACGGCAAAGCGGACATCGGTCTCGTCCGCCATCCGCCAGATGCCGCGCACGAAGTCCCGTGCGTACGAGCGCTGCCAGCGGAAGGGCGGGTGGACGACGACGGTGCCGGCGCCGAGCCGCTCGGCGGCCGCGCGGGCCCGCTGGAGCTTGACCCACGGGTCGGTCGACCACACGCGCTGGGTGATCAGCAGACAGGGCGCGTGGACGGCCAGGATGGGCACCTGGTGGTAGTCGGACAGCCGGCGCAGGGCCTCGATGTCCTGGCTGACCGGGTCGGTCCACACCATGACCTCGACTCCGTCGTAGCCCAGCCGAGCGGCGATCTCGAAGGCCGTCGCCGTCGACTCGGGGTAGACCGAGGCCGTGGACAGGGCGACCTTCGCATCCGGAATCCGCACCACTGGCTCTGTCACGAGGGACAGCGTACGACCGCCCCTCCCACGGCGGGCAGGTGGTCCCGGCACCCGGAGGCCTCCGGCCCGGTACGGGGGGCGAGGCAGAGGCCTCGCGCACCCTTGCGGCGCCACGGCGGCCGGCCAGCGGAGCGAGAGGCCGGCGCACGAGCGACGACCCCAGCGGCGCCGCCAACCGGCTGAAGACCGGCACGGCACCCCCGGAAACCACCGCCGTGGCTGAGCACCGCCGCGGCGGAGAAGTGAGGCGAGGCCTCACACACCG
>NZ_JBFAPH010000404.1:0-5225 GCF_040675635.1 Streptomyces sp. NPDC049577 | reverse complement strand
ACGGCCGCCGGCCGGGAAAGTGGCCCGGCGATTCCGGCGCCGGTGCCGTCCGCCGGACGGCAGGGCTGGGAGCGCGGGGCGGTCAACGCGCCCGCGCGGTCCCGGGGGTGGCGCCCGGGGCGGCCGACGTGGCGCACGGGCTTCGGCGCGGGCCCGGTACCGGGCCGGCGGGGCGTTCCCGAAGAGCGGCACGGCCGGCGCGTGTCACTTGCGCCGGCCGTGACCGGTGACCTGGGCCACCCAGCCGTACGGCAGTTCGTCGCCGTCGACGGTCACCTTTTCGACGGTGTGCGTCTCGGGGTCGATCTCCGCCTGTACGCCTTCCCCCTCGTAGCGCGGGAAGCCGGAGACACCCGTCTCGCCGGTGGCCACGACGGCCGCGGAGCGCAGCGGGGCGCCGTGCCGGGGGCGGTTCTCCTCGTCGGCGACCTGGGGTTTGAGGACGACGGTGTAGTGGTCGGGCTGCGGGCTCATGGTTCGTCAGGCTAGCCGCCGCGTCCGGGGGTGTCCGGGCCGACCGGCCGCACTGCTCAGGTTTTCCCCGGCAGGGCTTCTCCGAACGGCCGACAGAACGGTCGGCAGAACGCCCGGCAGGTTCCCGGAGCGCTTCCGCCCTCGCGCGGTGACGGGGTGCCAGTATGGGCACCCCGACCGGAAGCAGTGGGAGCGAGGAGGGTCCCGTGCAGCTCGGCAGGGCGTGGGCGTGCGCCTGGCAGCTGGCCGGCCCGGCGACGGAGGGCGATCTGTCGGCGGCGCGGGCGCAGATGGGGTTCTCGCTGGCGTGGCACATCGTGGTGGCCTGCCTCGGGGTGGGCATGCCGCTGCTGACGCTGATCGCCGAATGGCTGGGGCTGCGCACCGGCGACGCCTCGTACCGGCTGCTGGCGCGGCGCTGGGCGCGGGCGATGGGGGTGCTGTTCGCCGTGGGGGCGGTCTCCGGGACGATCCTCAGCTTCGAGCTGGGGCTGCTGTGGCCAGGTTTCATGGGCCGGTACGGGCAGGTGATCGGGCTGCCGTTCGCGATGGAGGGCATCGCCTTCTTCATCGAGGCGATCTTCCTGGGGATCTATCTGTACGCCTGGGACCGGCTGCCGGCCCGGACGCATCTGCTGACCGGCGTGCCGGTCGTCGTGGCCGGGGTGTGCTCGGCGTTCTTCGTGGTGTGCGCGAACGCGTGGATGAACCAGCCGCGTGGGTTCACGGTCCGCGACGGGCGGGTCGTGGACGTGGACCCGCTGGCGGCGATGGTCAATCCGGCGAGCCCGCCGCAGAGCGTCCATATGATCCTGGCCGCGCTCATGGTCGCCGGCTTCCTCACCTCCGGCGTGTACGCGGTCGCGCTGCTGCGGGGGCGGACCGACCGCTACCACCGGGCCGGTTTTCTCATCCCCTTCGCGCTGGGCTCCGTCGTGACCCCCTTTCAGCTGGTGGTGGGCGATTGGGCCGCGCGGTTCGTCGCCGACTTCCAGCCGGCGAAGCTCGCGGCGATGGAGGGGGTGTACGTCACCTCGGGCCATGTGCCGCTGACGATCGCCGGCATCGGCGACGGCCACGGGCTGCGTTACGGGCTGGAGATCCCCAGCGGGCTGTCGCTGCTGATCGGCTACCGCACGGACACGGTCATCCGCGGTCTGGACGAGGTGCCCGCCGCGCTGCGGCCCCCGGTCACCGGGGTCCATCTGGCGTTCGACCTGATGGTGGCGGCCGGGCTGTTCCTGCTGGCCCTCGGGGCATGGCTGCTGCTGGCGTGGTGGCGGGCGCGGCGTGCCGGGGGCGGCGACGTGCTGGCCGGGCGCAGCGGGCGGCTGTTCCTGCTGCCGGCGGCGCTGGCCGGGCCGGCGGCGGTGACGGCGCTGGAGTGCGGGTGGACGGTCACGGAGGAGGGGCGGCAGCCGTGGATCGTCCAAGGGGTGATGAGCGTGCGCGATGCCGTGAACCCGGCCCCCGGTCTGGCGGCGGGGCTCTGGCTGGTGCTGGCCGTCTACGCCGCGATGACCGCCGCCACGCTGTACGTGCTGCGCCGTCTGGCCCGGCACACCCCCGTCCCCGTGGCCCCGCAGGACAGTGACGTGGCCGCCTACCCGGTGGTGTGAGCGGGAGTGCCGTGATGCTGGCCGACGCGGTACTGGCGGTGATGTGGGTGGGGCTGACCTGTTACGCGCTCTTCGGCGGTGCGGACTTCGGGGCGGGGTTGTGGGACCTGCTGGCCGGCGGCGGGGAGCGCGGGGCTGTCCGGCGGGATCTGATCGAGCACGCGATCGGCCCGGTCTGGGAGGCGAACCACGTCTGGCTGATCTTCGTGGTGGTGATGCTGTGGACCGGTTTCCCGGCCGTGTTCGCGGCCGTGATGTCGACCCTCTACGTGCCGCTGACGCTGACCGCGCTGGGGGTCATCGCGCGCGGCTCGGCGTTCGCGTTTCGCAAGGCCAGCGCGCGACTGTGGCAGCGCCGGCTGTTCGGGGCGTGCTTCGCGGTGTCCTCCGTCGTCACGCCCTTCTTCCTGGGCACCGTGGCGGGCGGGATCGCCTCCGACCGGGTGCCCGCCGGACTGGCCGCCGGGGATCTGACGGGCAGCTGGCTCAATCCGACGTCCGCGCTCGGCGGCGTGCTGGCCGTTCTGGCCTGCGCGCATCTGGCCGCGGTCTATCTGTGCGCGGACGCGCACCGGCTGGGCGACGCCGCGCTCGCGGCCGACTTCCGGCAGCGGGCCCTGGTCAGCGGGCTGGTCAGCGGCGTGGTGGCGCTGGCCGGCATCGCGGTGCTGCACGCGGACGCGCCCCGGCTCTTCCACGGGCTCACGCACCGGGCCCTGCCGCTGGTCGTGCTGTCGGCGGTGACGGGGGTGGGCGGTCTCGTCCTGCTCGGCCGTGGCCGTCCGGGCCCGGCCCGGGCCGCGGCCGCACTCGCCGTCGCCGCCGTGCTGTGGGCGTGGGGCGCCGCCCAGTACCCCCTGATGCTGCGGCCCGACGTCACCGTGGCCTCGGCGGCGGCGACCGGGCCGGTGCTGGCCGGCACGCTCGTGGTCTTCGCGGTGGGGGGCGTGCTGCTGGTGCCGTCGCTGCTGTGGCTGTACTCCCTCGCCCAGCACCCCGGGGCGCACGGAGCGGAGCCGGGTGCGGACAGGGTGTGAGCGTCCGGGCCGGTGGGCGCACCGCGCATCGATGGCGGATCAGGGGGCACTCGAACCTCAGGGGGCACAGAAGGAGAGCAGTGATGAGCGAGTACACGACGCCGTCGCAGGCCGAGGGAGAGCGCGACGACGAGGACATGGAGGACGCGCACGGGAAGCCGCTGCGTGAGTCCCATCCCCGTACGACGAGGACCACGCCCTCGCAGGCCGAGGGCGAACGGGAGAACAACTCGCGGAACAACGCGCGGAACCAGGGGCGCTGATCCGCGGCGCCCCGGGGTCCGGGCGCGGAGGAGGAGTGCCGTGCGCGAGAACCGGGAAGACAGGTCCCGTCCGCGGCGGGACGAGGAGGAGAAGCGGGAACGGCGGGAGACGCGTTCGCGTCCCTCGCCCATCGGCAAGGGCGACACGCCGAACGTGGCGGGAAGCGACGTTCAGCAGCCGGAGATCGCCGAGGGCCCGGTCGAGGGCCTGCAGCCCGGCGAGAAGGTGGAGCGGGGCCGATGGCACCCGCCGGTGGAGGTCGACCCTCCCCCGGGCTACGGACGTCCGCCGGGTGACCGGAGCGGCGGCCGCGCGGGGCGGCGGCGCCGCGCGGAGGACGAGGACGAGGGGGGCGGGAAGCGATGACGGCTCCGCACGACCCCGGGGTCCCGCCGGAGAGCGAGGGCATCCCGGATCTCCAGGACGGCACGCCCCAGCAGCAGCGGGCGAGCGACCCGCAGCAGCAGGCCGTGCCCGGTGACACGCCGACGGCCGTCACGCGGGAGGGCGTGACGGCCGAGGAGGCGCGGCGGGGCGAGTCGCTGGACGAGCGGCTGGCCGAGGAGGAACCGGAACCCGACCCGGCGCAGCTCGCCGAGCCCGGTCGGCCGGCAGGGGAGGACCCGGAGCCGGAGGAGCCCGGCGGCGGGGCCGGGGAGGGCGTGCAGGAGCCCGCGGGGCTGCTCTCCGACGAGCCCGATCCGGACGAGTCACGGGAGCAGGACGTCTACGCGCAGGAGGGCTCGGCCGACGGGCTGTCCGCCGAGGAGGAGGCGGTGCGGATCAGGGGCGACGAGTCCCGGTGAGCCCACGGGCCGCGGGCGCGGTGACCGGTTTTCCGGCGGATCCGGAATCCGGGGCCGCCGGCCTCGGCCGCCGGGGAGCCGGAAGGTGACGATGGGCGGGTCGTCGAACCCGTGACCCGGATCGCCGTGACCCGGATTGCGGGATTCCCAGGGAGAGATCCATGATTTTCATCGCCGTCAAGTTCACCGTCCGCCCCGAGCGGAGCGACGAGTGGCTGGACCTCGTCCAGGACCGCCCTCGCCAAGGACGTCGTCGTCGTGGCCTCCGCCGGCAACGACGGGCTCGACGGCACGGTCAAGGAGACCTACCCCGCCGCCTACCCGGGCGTCCTCGCCGTCGCCGCCTCCGACCGCAACAACGAGCGCGCGCCCTTCTCCCAGCCCGGCGACTTCGTCGGGGTCGCCGCCCCCGGCGTCGAGATGGTCTCCACCGTGCCCGGCGGCGGCCAGTGCGTCGACAACGGCACCAGCTTCTCCGCCCCCTACGTCGCCGGCGTCGCCGCCCTGCTCCGCGCCAAGCACCCCGACTGGAAGCAGCACCAGGTCGTCGCCCAGATCGAACAGACGGCCGAACGCGCCGTCAACGCCCACGACCGGCACGTCGGCTGGGGCGTCGTCGACCCCGTCCGCGCCCTGACCGACGACGGCCGCCCCCCGGACGCCGTCACCCTCGACCGGGACGCCGGCCGCGGCGTACGGCCCCCCACGCCGGCCGCCCTCACCCTCGGCGAGACCCCGAGGCAGCGCGAGGAGCGCCTGGCCACGTACGCGCTCGGCGGCGCGGCCGTCCTGGTCGCGGTGATCACGGGCACGGCCGTGGTCGTCCGGGACCGCAACCGGCGCCGCGCCCCCTGAGCGCCCCGCCGCGCCGCCGTCCCGAACCCCCCGCCCCGGCACCCCACCCCGGCCCCACTCCGGCAGAAGGAACCCATGTCTCAGCCACTCCCCCCGCACCGCCCCGGAGCACAGCCCCCCGCGGGCTCCTTCGGGCCCGCGCCCGACCCCTTCGGGCCGGCGGCACCCAC
>NZ_JBFAPH010000403.1:0-5227 GCF_040675635.1 Streptomyces sp. NPDC049577 | reverse complement strand
GACCGGCTCGCCGAGTTCCTGCGCAAGGACCGCGAGGTCCTCGCCGCCGGAGGCGCGGACCCGGCCGCCGCCGCCCCGCCCGCCGCGCGGGCGGTGCCCGAGGAACTGCGCCGCACGGTCGCCGAGGTGGCCGCGTCGGTCCTCGCGACCGACCCCGGCCCGCTGCTCGCCGGGACGCCGCTGACGGACGTCCCCGCCTTCAGCTCCTTCCGGATCGTGGAGATCGTCGAGCGGCTGGAGAGCGAACTGGGCGTCGAGTTCGCGCCCGACGACCTCGTCCCCGAGAACCTGCACGAGATCGACGCGATCTGCCGCGTCGTCAACCGACCGCCGTCCGCCGGTACCGCGCCGGCGTACGCCCTTCCCGCGGAGACCCGATGACCAGCCGTACCGGCCCGACCGAGATCACGCTGCTGCACGACCTCCTTGATGCGGCCGCCGGGACGTGGCCCGAGAACCCGGCCGTGACCTGCGGCGAGCGCACCCTGGACTACCGCGAACTGGCCGCCGCCAGCCACCGGCTGGCCCGCAGGCTGCACGCCGGCGGGCTGCGGCGCGGGCAGCGGATCGTCGTCGGCGCGCCCTCGTCCGTCACCGTGCCGGTGCTGGTGTACGCGGCCTCGCGGATCGGCGCCGCGTTCTCGCTGCTGCACGAGCAGGTGCGCGGCGCCCAGCTGGAGCACGTGCTGGCCGACAGCGAGCCCGCCCTGCTGGTGAGCGACTCCCCCGAGGCGCGGGAGGCGGCGGCCGCGCGCGGCATCCGGGCCGTGTCCGTCGAGGAGGCGGACGCGTGGGCCTTCGACACGGCAGCCGACGGGGACGGTACGACCGGCCCGCTGCCCCGGGGGCCGCTGGCGGTCGACCCCGTCTGCCTGATCTACACCTCCGGCACCACCTCACTGCCGAAGGCCGTCGTGAGCACCCACCAGCAGGCCGTCTTCGCCGTCCGGGCGATCCAGGAGGTGCTGGGCTACCGGAGCGACGACGTGGTCTACAGCCCGCTGCCGCTCTCCTTCGACTACGGCCTCTACCAGCTCTTCCTCGCCGCCTGCGGCGGATCCCGGGTCTGGCTGGGCCGTCCCGCCGAGGTGGGCCCCCCGCTGCTGGGCAATCTGCTGCGCTCGGGCGCCACCGTCCTGCCGGCCGTGCCGGCCGTCGCCGAGGCGCTCACCCGGCTGCTGCGGCGCGCCCGCGACCGCCGCCCGGCGCTGCGCCTGGTCACCAACACCGGCGCCGCGATGCCCCGCGAGACGATCACGGCCCTGCGCGAGGCGATCCCCGGCCTGAGCGTGCACCTGATGTTCGGCCTGACCGAGTGCAAGCGCGCCACGATCATGCCGGCCGACGGCGACCTGGAGCGGCCCGGCGCCTGCGGCCGCGCCCTGCCCGGCACCGAGGTGTTCGTCGTCGACGACGAGGGCCGGCGGCTGCCTCCCGGGGAGATCGGCGAGATCGCCGTGCGCGGCCCGAACGTGATGTCCGGCTACTGGCGCCGTCCCGAGCTGACCGCACAGCGCTTCCCGCGCGTCGAGGGTCTCTTCCCCGAGCTGCGCACCGGCGACTACGGGTGGCTGGACGACGAGGGCTATCTGTACTTCACCGGCCGCCGCGACGACATCTACAAGGAGAACGGTTTCCGCGTCAGCGCCACCGAGGTCGAGGCCGCCGCCCGGCGCGTCCCCGGCGTCGTCTCCGCGGCCGTCCTCGCGCCGCGGGAGGGCCGCCCCGCGCTGCTGTTCGTCACCGGCGAACTGACGCCCGGCGACGTCCTGCTCGGGATGCGCGAGCAGATCGAGGAGTTCAAGATCCCGGGCCGTTGCGTGGTCCTGGGCGACCTCCCGCTGACCGGCAACGGCAAGGTCGACCGCAAGGCACTGGCCGCACTGGCGGAGGAGGCCGGCGATGTCCGTGCTCGCTGACCCCGGCCTGCTGCCGGTGCCCCTGGCCGACCTCGCGGACGTGCCCACGCCGGCCTACGTGTACGACCTGGCGGAGGTGCGCCGCAACCAGGCCCGGCTGCGCGCCGCCCTGCCGGAGCCCGCCACGCTCTACTACTCGCTCAAGGCCAATCCGCACCCGGCCGTGCTCGCCGAGCTGCGGGCCGGCGGCGCCCTGCCCGAGGTGTGCTCCACCGGCGAGCTCGACGCCGCCCTCGGCGCCGGCTGGGCGCCCGGCGACGTGCTCTGCACCGGGCCCGGCAAGCGGGACGCGGAGATCCGCGACGCCCTCGCGCGGGGCGTGCGGCACTTCTCCGTCGACTCGCCCCACGCCATCGACCAGCTGGACCGGCTGGCCGCCGAACAGGACGTGCGCGTCCGCTGTCTGCTGCGGGTCAACGACGACCAGCCCGTGCCCGGCCAGGGCCTGGCGATGACCGGAGTCGCCTCGCAGTTCGGCGCCGACACCGGCTGGGTCCTCGCCGAGCCGAAACGGTTCGCCGGAGGGCCGCACGCCGAGGTGAGCGGTCTGCACCTGTACATGGGCACCAATCTGACGTCCGTCGACGACCTCGTCGGCCAGTTCGCCCGCTCCCTGCACACCGCCCGCCGGCTGGAGGGCGCGCTGGCCGGGCACGGGGTGCGGCTGCGCACGCTGGACCTCGGCGGCGGCTTCGGCGCCCCCTTCGCCAAGGCCGGCACCGCCGTGGACCTGTCCGGGCTCCGCCCGCGCCTGGCCGAGCTGTTCGACGCCGAACTGGCCGGCTGGCGGGACGGCACGCCCGAGGTGGCCTTCGAGTCCGGCCGCTACCTCGTGGGCACCGCCGGAACGCTGCTGACCGCCGTGCTGGACGTCAAGCGCTCGCACGGCAAGGACATCGTGGTCCTGGAGTCCGGCATCAACCACCTCGGCGGCATGTCCGGCATGCGGCGCCTGCCCCCGCTGACCCCGCACCTGGTACGGGCCGACCGGGCCGACGACACGGGGGCGGGACTCGAAGCCCTGGTGGCCGGCCCGCTGTGCACCCCGCTCGACACCTGGGCGCGCGGCGCGCACCTGCCCGCCCTGCGGCCCGGAGACCTGCTCGCCGTGCCGAACGTCGGCGCGTACGGCCTGTACGCCAGCCTCGTCGCCTTCCTCGGCCACCCGCTGCCCGCGGAGGCCGTGGTCGACGGCGACCACCCCGGCCGCGCGCCGGAGGTCTCCCGCGTTTCCCTCACCCGCACCACCGTCACGAAGGAGCACTGATCACCATGGACCCCCGTTTCACCGAACTGCTCACCCCCTTCCTGAAGTTCATCGGCGACCGCGAGCTCGAGCCCGGCTCGGACCTGCGGGAGCTGGGCCTGGACTCGATGCAGGCCATCGAGCTGCTCTTCGCGATCGAGGACGCCTTCGGGGTGTCCCTGCCGGACGAGGCGATGAACGACGCGACCTTCGCCACGGCCGGGAGCCTGTGGACCGAGGTCCGCGCCGCGCTGGGCGACGACGCCCCGGTTGAACGGGTGAACGCCGCATGAGCACCATCGCCCTTGAGCCGGCCCCCCTGCGCACCGAAAGCCTCTCCGACCGGACCGCCCGGGTCGCCGAGGTGGCGGCCGCGCACCTGGTCCGCACCGACCGCGAGGCGGCCTTCCCCGTCGAGGCACTGGACGAGATGCGCCGCACCGGGCTGCTGGGCCTGCTCGTGCCCACCGAGTACGGCGGACTGGGCGGCACCGTCGCCGACATGGTCGCCACGAGCATCGAGCTCGGCCGGGTCGACATGTCCGTCGCCGTCATCTTCGCCATGCACTGCCAGCAGGTCGAGGCCGTCGTCCGGCACGGCAGCGAGCCGCTGCGCCGCCGGCTGCTGCCGGAGATCGCCGACGGCCGGCGCTACCTGGCCTCGGTGACGACGGAGGCGGGCAAGGGCGGCCACCTGCTCACCTCGGAGTCCGCGCTGTCCGACGCGGACGGCGAGCTCCTGCTGGACCGCTTCGCCCCCATCGTCACGGGCGGGGAGCACGCCGACGGCTTCCTGGTGACGATGCTGGCCCCGGGCGCCACCTCGCCGAACCAGGTCTCCCTCGTCTACGCCGACCGCGAGCAGCTCACCACCCTGGAGCGCTCCGGCGACTGGCAGCCGCTGGGCATGCGCGCCAGCCACAGCGTCGCGCTGAAGCTGCGCGGCCAGGTGCCCTGCGCGCAGGTGGTCGGCCGGCAGGGCGACTTCCGCGCCATCGTCACCTCGGTCTTCGGCCCCATGGCCCACCTGGGCTGGTCGGCCTGCTGGCTCGGCACGGCGGCGGGCGCACTCTCCCGCGTCCTGCGCATGCTCCGCTCCCCCGCCAACCGCGGCCGCACGGACCTCGGTTCCGAGCTGCTGCTGACCCGCCTGTCGCGCACCCGGCAGCGGCTGGAGACGGTCCACGCCCTCCTGGCCCGCACGGAACGCACGGTCGCCGAGTCCGCCGACCTGAGCCTGCCGCGCGTGCAGCTCCAGCTCAACGCGCTCAAGATCACCGCCGCGGAGGAGTGCTACCGCGCGGTCGACGAGCTGGTCGACGCGGTGGGCATGCGGCACGGCTATCTGAAGGACTCCCCGACGCGCCTGGAGCACGCCCTGCGCGATCTGCGGTCGGCGGCGCTCAACTACAGCAACGACCGCCTGCACCTGGCGGACGGCAAGCTGGCGCTGCTGGATCCGGAGGTGCGTTTTGCCTAGCCGGCCGGTGGGGGGTGGTGCTCTTCCCACCCACCCACCCGTTACCCGTAACGCGGAGAACGCGGAGTCCGCGCTGGCCGGGCTGCCGGCCGACGCACCCCTGCGGGACGTCTGGCTCGCGCTCGGGCGCGGTGGTGTGCTCCGCGGGCTCTACGAGGACGGCCGCGTCCGGGCCGCGCGGCTCGGGGAGCTGTTGCGGGCCGTCGACGCGCGGGGCGACAACGGGGTCACCCTCGGGGTGCTCGTGCAGACGGCCAGCGCGCTGCCGCTGCTCGGCGGCGAAGGCGGCGAGGTGTACGAGTGGGCCCTCGCCGGCGAGGCCGTCGTGGCGCTCGCGGCCACCGACGCGGACGCGGCGGGCTCGGACCTGGCCGGGCTGGGGACCGAGGTCGCCATCGAGGGCGAGCGGCTGACGCTGAACGGCGGCAAGCGCTGGATCACCGGCGCCCTCGCCGCCGACCGGCTGCTGGTGCTCGCCCGGCACCGGCCCGGGCGGCACTTCACCAGCTTCGCCTGGGTGCTGGTGCCGGCCGACGCGCCCGGCGTGACCGTGCGGCCCGCCGCGACGGACCTGCTCGCCGG
>NZ_JBFAPH010000402.1:0-5241 GCF_040675635.1 Streptomyces sp. NPDC049577 | reverse complement strand
CGTTCGAGGTCCGGTCCATGGCCGACTGGGGGGCCACGATGGAGCGGACAGCGTGGCAGCGGCTGGTGGCCGTTCATCAGGCCCGTGCGACGGGCCGGCACGCGTACCTGGAGGTCAGGACTGTTGACCTCGGCTGACCGGTACTTGCCGACCGCGTGGGCGCCGCGCCGCCCGGTTCGGCGCGCGCCGCAGGACGGGAACGGTGCAGCGGGTCCAGTCGTCGAAACACGTCGGAGCCCAGGGGGCGCCGTGGTCGATGGTGGTGGTGCGGTAGCCGGCGTCGACCCAGGCCGTGCGGACCCGCGGGTGGGCCGCGGCGATGCGGGACAGCAGCTGGACGCCGGTGGCAGTGTCGGAGACACTCGCGGCGGTGGCCATGACGGTCAGCAGCAGGAACGAGCGTGTCCGTGCCCAGATGACGTTTGCGGCCGATGATCCGTTTCCCGGCGTCAGTGCCCTGACCCGCGAGGTGGACGTTGGTGGAAGTCCTGACGGTCTGGGAGTCCAGCACGCACGCGGACGGCTCGGCGTTTCGGCCCTCGGCCTCGCGGACCAGGCGCCGCAGCAGGCCGGTGAGCTGCTCGGAGACCCCCTCCGTCTGTCGGGCCGCGAAGACCGTGCACCGTGTTCCGTACCGCACCTCCTGCCGGGCGCTCAGGGTGTCGGAAGCCTGGTTCTACACGTGGCGGCGCCGTCCGTTCCAGCCGACGCAACGCGAGATCAGGCGGGTCGGCCTGGCCGAGCGGGTCCGCTGTTTCTTCGACTGCTCGGGCCGGACGTACGGCTCGCCGAGGATCACGCTGGACTTGTGCGAGGAGGGCTGGCAGGTGTCGCAGCACACCGTCGCCGACATCATGGTCGAGCTCGGCCTGCAGGGCCGCACGCCGCCTCGCCGACGCCGTTCACTGGCCCGCCCGGGCAAGCGGAAAGCGGCTCCTGCCCTGGTGCGGCGCACGTTCGACGCCGTCGTGCCCGACGTGTTGTGGCGGGGCGACATGACGCAGATCGGCACCGGAGCATCTCCCCAGGTCTCACAATCGGGGCACCCCAAGAGGCGGTTGACAATGGGGAGCCATGCTGCCGGCATCGAAATCCCCGGCGACGAGCATGGCTGCCGCTGGGCTCCGTCCCGGCCCAGCCTCTTTGTGGGGCCCTGGCCCCGCCCTGGGGCCAAGCCCCGCCAGCCCTGTGGAACGGGCCTGTCCGGAGACCGTTACAGGCGCGGGGTGCGCGCCTCGATCCGGTAGTCGAAGGCGGCACCGCTGACGCTGGCTGTGGTCACCCCGCCGTCGACGGTGAGGACGGCCCCGTTGACGTAGGACGCGGCGGGCGACAGCAGCCAATCGATCGCCTCGGCGACCTCCTCCGGCTCACCCGGCCGCCTGGCGGGAGACAGCCGGTTCGCCTCCTCGTACGCCGCCTCGGCGCCGCCCGCCATCCCCGCCTCCGCCGCGAACCGCGCCATCCGCCGGTCGGCCATCTCCGTACGCACCCAACCCGGGCACACCGCGTTCGCCCGCAGCCCCTGCGGCCCGTAGTCGACGGCGAGGGAGCGGCAGAGGTGGAGCAGACCCGCCTTGGACGTCGCATAGGCGGCGTTGCCGACGCTGTTGCGGAGCGCGGCGACCGAGGCGACCGCGACCACCGCCCCGCGGGCCGCCAGCAGATGCGGCAGCGCGGCACGCAGCAGCAGGAACGGGCCGGTGAGGTTGATCCGTATCAGCTCTTCCCAGTCCTCGACCGCGGTGTCGCCGACCGCGCCGGCCCGCCCGATTCCGGCGTTGAGCACCACACCGTCGAGTCTCCCGTAGGCCGTCACCGTCTTCTCGACGAGCTCGCGCACGGCCTCGGGGTCGGCGGCGTCGGAAGGGTGTGCCAGCGCTCCGGTCTCCTCGGCCACCCGGTGCAGCGGCTCGGGCCGCCGCCCGGAGATCACGACCTGGTGCCCGGCGGTGCGCAGCAGCCGGGCGGTGGCGGCCCCGATTCCCGTTCCCCCGCCCGTCACCAGGACAACACGCTGTTCCGGCATGGTCATTTGCCTCCGAAGGTGGTCGGCTCCGGTTCCCCGCACTGCGATCATACGAAGCGCCGGCATCGCCGGGCCGAGCGGGTGCCGCTGCCGTCGGCACGCGGCTGTGTGCGGGGCGAGGAACGATCGTGGCGAAGGGCAGCGGCGTACAAAGCGGCGAGTAGTCGGTGGAACGGTGCGACGGTGCGACGGCGGAGACTTGCGGCAGAAGCACGCCCGACTCAGCCCGCGCACGCTCCAGCGCCTTCGACGCCATCGCTGCCGCCCGCGCCCTCCTGGTCGTCGACGACCTTGAAGCCGCCTGCGCCACCGGACTGCGCGCCATCCGCATCGGGTCACGCGTCGAATCCGCCCGCGTACGCCGCCGCTTCCTCGACCTCGCCCGCGAAGCCCACCCCCACGAGTCGAAGTCGATGA
This sequence comes from Streptomyces sp. NPDC049577, assembly GCF_040675635.1. NCBI lineage: Bacteria > Bacillati > Actinomycetota > Actinomycetes > Kitasatosporales > Streptomycetaceae > Streptomyces > Streptomyces sp. NPDC049577. The sequence continues at coordinate 2,795 of NZ_JBFAPH010000402.1, read as the reverse complement.
TGCTGCTGGCCTCGGCCGGCGGGAACAGCGTCCCGGTCATCGCGCGCCTGGTCCAGGCGGACGAGGGCACCGTCCGCGACGTGATCCACCGCTTCAACGAGATCGGGCTTGCCTGCCTGGACCCTCGGTGGGCGGGAGGCCGTCCCCGCCTGCTCAACCGTGACGAGGAGGACTTCGTCGTGCAGACGGCCACTACTCGTCCGGCCGTGCTGGGCAAGCCGTTCACGCGCTGGTCGCTCCGCAAGCTGGCCGAGCACCTGCGGCGGAACATTCCCCGGCCGGTGCGGATCGGACGTGAAGCTCTTCGCTGCGTGCTCGTGCGCCGCGGGATCTCCTTCCAGCGGACCAAGACCTGGAAGGAGTCCCCGGACCCGGACTTCGACGCCAAGCTTGACCGCATCGAGTACGCGGTCAACGAACGGCCGGACCGCACCTTCGCCTTCGACGAGTTCGGCCCGCTCGCTATCCGACCGACCGCCGGTTCGTGCTGGGCACCGGCCGGCCGGACCGGCTGCCCGCCACCTACCGCCGCACCCACGGCATTACCTACTTCCACGGCTGCTACTCGGTCGGCGACGACCGGCTCTGGGGCGTCAACCGCCGGTGCAAAGGCATCGACCACACCTGGGCGGCTCTGCGGTCGATCCGGGCGGCCCGCCCGGACGGCGCACCCATCTACGTGATCCTGGATGACCTCTCCGCCCATGCGAATTGGCGCATCCGCAGGTGGGCGGCCAGGAACAAAGTCGAGCTGTGCTTCACGCCGGCCTACGCGTCCTGGGCCAACCCGATCGAGGCCCACTTCGGCCCCTTGCGGCAGTTCACCCTCGCCAACTCGAACCACCCCCAACCACACCGTCCAGACCCGCGAGTTGCACCGCTACCTGCGCTGGCGCAATCAGAACGCCCGCCACCCCGACGTCCTGGCCGCTCAGCGGCGTGAACGCGCCCGCGTCCGCAGCGAAATAGGCGTCCGCTGGGGCGGCCATCCGCCGCGAGCGGCCTGACCGGTCCCTCGCCGGGCTTCACCCCCTCCCGACCAGCACCCCGGTCCAGCTGGATCAAATCCCAGCGGTTGCCGTAAAGATCCCGGAAAACGGCCACCGTGCCATACGGCTCGCGCCGGGGCGCCTCTTCGAACCTGACCCCGGCCGCCCTCATCCGCTCGTAGTCACGGTCGAACGCATCCGTGTTCAAGAACCAGCCGACCCGGCCGCCGGTCTGGTCCCCGATCCGCTCCTCCTGACCGCTGGCCGTCGCCCGGGCCAGGAGCACCGCCGTCTCCCGTGCACCGGGCGGAGCCACGACCACCCACCGCTTCTCGTCATCGATCCGGGTGTCTTCCAGCAGCTCGAAGCCCACGATGTCCCGGTAGAAGGCAATGGCTTCGTCATAGTCACGCACGACAATAGTCACCAGTCCGATATAAGACGGTGTCTTGATTGGCGGTGGTTCGTTGATCCGGCCATGGGGATAGTCGAGCGGCTGGTGCCGGACGGGTTGTGGGAGCTGTTCCAGGACGTGGCGCCGGAGGCACCGCAGCGTCCGCAGGGTGGTGGCCGACGGCGGTGCGACGACCGCGCGGTACTGGCCGCGATCGTGTTCGTGGCCACCTCCGGCTGCACCTGGCGGCAGTTGCCGCCGGTCTTCGGCGCCTCCTGGCAGACCGTGCATCGACGTTTCACTGACTGGTCTGCGGCCCGGGTCTGGGCCAAGCTGCACCGCGTGCTGTTGGACCGGCTCGGTTCAAAGGGCGATGTGGACTGGTCGCGTTGCGTGATCGACTCGATCAGCGTCCGCGCCGTCAAAGGGGGCCCCTGACGGGACCGAATCCGACCGACCGGGGCAAGAAAGGGTCGAAGATCCACGTCATCTGCGACCGCAATGGTCTGCCGATCTCAGTGGGCGTCTCCGCTGCCAACCTGCATGACAGTCAAGCCCTCGTGCCGATGATGCTCGGCATACCGCCCATCCGGTCACGCCGCGGGCCCCGGCGCCGTCGGCCGGCCCGGCTCCACGCGGACAAGGGATACGACTTCGACCACCTGCGGAACTGGCTGCGGCGTCGGCAGATCGTGCCCCGCATCGCCCGGCGCGGCGTGGACAACTCCGGCCGGCTCGGTCGGCACCGCTGGGTCGTAGAGCGCACGCTGTCGTGGATGGGTGGCTGCCGCCGCCTGCACCGCCGCTACGAGCGCAAAGCCGAGCACTTCCTCGCCTTCGTCGGCATCGCCAGTGCCCTCATCTGCTACCGACGCACTGCCAACTGAGACGACCTCTAACAGGTCATCTCATTTGGAGTGTTCGATAGTCTGCTGACGTGGGGATCGTTGAGCGGCTGGTGCCGGATGAGCTGTGGGAGTTGTTCCAGCGTGTGGTGCCGGAGGCGCCGTCGCGGCCTCAGGGGGGCGGGCGGCGCCGGCACGGTGACCGGGAAGTGCTGGCCGCGATCGTGTTTGTGGCCACGTCGGGGTGTACGTGGCAGCAACTGCCGGCGGCGTCGTTCGGGCCGTCGGGAGCCACGGCCCACCGGCGGTTTTCCGAGTGGACCAAGGCGAGGGTCTGGGCGAAGCTTCATCGCCTGGTCCTGGACGAACTCGGCTCCCGCGGTGAGTTGGACTGGTCTCGTTGTGCGATCGACTCGGTGAACATGCGGGCCCTGAAAAGGGGGATCTGACGGGTCCGAATCCTGTGGACCGGGGCAAGTACGGCTCGAAGATCCACTTGGTCACTGAGCGAACCGGTCTGCCCCTCTCCGTCGGGATATCGGGAGCGAACTTGCACGACAGTCAGGC
>NZ_JBFAPH010000401.1:0-5243 GCF_040675635.1 Streptomyces sp. NPDC049577 | reverse complement strand
TCTATCTGCACGGCTTCGCGGTCTTCACCGTCGCGTCGGCCGCCTGCGCCCTGGCGCCCTCGCTCGGCGTGCTGATCGGCTGCCGCGTGGCCCAGGCGGCCGGGGCCGCACTGTTGCAGGCCAACAGTGTGGCGCTGGTGACCACGAGCGCGCCGCGCGTGAGACTGCGGACCGCCCTGGGCGTGCAGGCGGCGGCCCAGGCGGTCGGGCTCGCGCTCGGGCCGACCGTCGGAGGGGCGCTGGTGGCGGCGTACGGGTGGCGCCCGGTGTTCGCGCTCAACGTGCCGGTCGGGCTGCTGGCCCTGGCCGCCGGGCACTATCTGCTGCCGCGTACCCGGGAACGGGACGGTGCCCGGGCGGGCGCCGGCCTGTGGGGGCCGGTGCTGCTCGCCGTGGCGACGACCGGTCTGCTGCTCGGCCTGTCCACGGCCTCGGCACCGGATGTCCCCGCGTGGCGCGCGGTGGTCCCGTGCGCCGCCGCCGCGGCCGGCGGCTGGGGTCTGGTCGTCCATCTGCGCCGGAGCGCCCGGCCGCTGGTGGACCCGGCGCTGCTGCGCCGCCGGGCGGTGGCGGCGGGGCTGGCCGGGGCACTGTGCAACTACCTGGTGCTGTTCGGCCCGCTGGTGCTGGTGCCCATGGCCATCGGCCGGGCCGGCGGCTCCTCCGAGCTGGCGGTCGGGCTGGTGCTGACGGCGTTGCCGGCGGGCTTCGCCCTGGCGGCGACCGGTGCCGACCGGGTGCTGCCGCGCCGGCTGTCCGGGCGGGCGCGCTGCGTGCTGGGGGCGCTGGTGTGCGTGGTGGCGCTGGCCGGGACGGCCGCCGCCTGTCCCGGCGGGAGCCGGCCGCTGCCGACGGGGCCGGCGCTGCTCGGGCTGGGCCTGCTCGGGCTCGGACTGGGCGTCTGCACGCCGGCCAACAACGCGCTGATCATGGCGGCGGTCCCGGCGAGCGCCGCCGGTACCGGCGGCGGGCTGGTCAACATGGCCCGGGGGCTGGGCACGGCCCTGGGCATCGCCCTGGTCGCCCTGGCCCTGCAGCTCACCGGGGATCCGCGCTGGGCGGTGCTCCCGCTGCTCGTCGCCGCCCTGCTGGCGATGGCCGCCGCCTGGCCGGGCTCGCCGCCGGAGCGGCCCGGCGCGGGTTCCGGCTGAGGCGTCAGCGGCCGCGCAGTTGCTCGAGCTCGCGCCGGTCGCGCTTGGTGGGCCGGCCGGCTCCGCGCTCGCGCACGCCGGCGACCGCGACCTCCTCGCGGGGCGGTGCGGGCGGGCTGTTGTCGATGAAGCACTCGGCCGCGACGGGCGCCCCCACGCGCTTGCGCACGACGCGTTTGACGACCACGATCCGCTCCCGCCCGGCATGCCGCAGCCGGACCTCGTCGCCGGGCCGGACGGCCTGGGCGGGTTTGGCGCGTTCGCCGTTGATGCGGACGTGACCGGCCCTGCAGGCCGAGGCGGCGAGCGAGCGGGTCTTGGTGAGCCGTACGGACCAGATCCAGCTGTCGACCCGTACCGTCCCCGTCCCCTCGTCTGTCTCCATGCCCGCACTCTAGTCGCCGCACAGGCCTGGCCGGTCGGGGCCGACGACGACCGGGGCGGCCTCCGTCGTGTGTTGACTTCTCCGACCCCCCGTGCAATTTCTGACGTGTCCACATCAGTACCCCACGGGAATCCCCACGGGAGAGGAGCACGACGATGAGGTCCTCGTACCGCAGACGCGTCGTGACGGGCACGGCCCTGGCCGTCGCGCTGGCCGCCACAGGGGTCGGGCTGGGCGCACCCCCGGCGCTGGCCGACACCGTCTCGGTGAGCTACGCCTGCACGGGCCCGGGCGCGCCGGGCGACCCGCAGTCCCTGGAGATCAGCATGACGGCGCCCGCGACCGTGCAGCAGGGCGGCACGGCGGAGCTCACGGTGGACGTCACGACCGCGCTCACCTCGCCGATCGATCTGCCGGCGCACACCGTGACGGGCGACATGACGATCAACCTGGGTGGTGCGGGCTCCGGCAGTGTGACCGCGACCGGCTTCGGCAACCCCGACCCGGTCCCCACCGGCTCCACGGTGACCCTGACCGGCGGCACGGCGTCGGCACGGCTCGACACCCCGGGCACGACGACCTTCAGCCCCGGCGACGCGGCGGTCCACGTCTTCGGCCTGACGGTCCAGTGCACGATCTCCGGCGACACACAGGCAGCGGCGACTACAGAGGTAACCCCCGGCACCCCATGACGGGCGCGCCCCGAAGGGCGCGGGGACCACCCCGGAGCCCTGAACGGTGCGGCAAGCGGTAGGCGCGGAGGCCACCGAAGGGGTAAGCAGGACATATGCCCCTTAAGTGGTTGGCAGCAGGATCCGGGCGGTCGCGGCAGCCCAGCCGCGCGCTGATCCTGGTACCGCTCGGACTGATCGGGCTGATCACGTTTCTGGATCTGCTGACCGGGCCCACCATCCAGCTGGGCCCGCTGCTGGTCGCCGCGCCCGCGATCAGCGCCGCCATCGGCGGGCCGGTGTTCACCGCCGCCATCGGCGTGGTGGCCGTGGCGGCCCAGGTGATCATCACCTCCTTCCTCGGGGGCGTCCTGACGCCCAACCACGAGGCCCAGATCGGCGCCCTGATGTTCGTCTCCGCCTCCCTGGTGGCCTTCCGCTACATCCACGAACGCCGGGTCAGCTCCAGCCGCTTGTTCTCCTCCTCGGTGTGCTTGCGCCCCGGCGCGAACAGCTCTTCTATGACGTTGAACATCCCCACTCCCTCGGTTGCGTGTCACTCGACCCTGAGCAGCAGCAGCCGGTCGTCCTCGGCCGTGGGCCTGCCGCGCCCGTCCGTGTTGCTCGTCGTCAGCCACAGCCCGCCGTCGGGCGCGGGCAGCACCGTGCGCAGCCGTCCGTACGTGCCGCGCAGGAAGTCCTGCGGCGCGGCGGCCGGGCGGGAACCGGCCAGCGGCACGCGCCACAGGCGTTCGCCGCGCAGCGCCGCCATCCACAGCGAGCCCTTGACGCAGGCGAGGCCGCTGGGGGAGGCGTCGGCCGGACGCCACTGCTCGGCGGGGTCGAGGTAGCCGCGCCGCCCGGCCCGGCCCTCGACCGCAGGCCAGCCGTAGTTCCCGCCGGGCTGGATCAGATTGAGCTCGTCCCAGGTGTCCTGGCCGAACTCCGTGGCCCACAGCCGTCCGCCCGCGTCCCAGGCCAGGCCCTGCACGTTGCGGTGCCCGGAGCTGTAGACCGGTGAGCCGGGCCGGGGATTGCCCGGGGCCGGGCGGCCGTCCGGGGTGACGCGCAGGATCTTGCCGCCGAGGGACCCGGCGTCCTGGGCGAGTTCGCGGTGCGCGCCGGTCTCGCCGGTGCCGGCGTAGAGCATGCCGTCGGGGCCGAAGGCGATCCGCCCGCCGTTGTGGATGGGGCCCTTGGGGATGCCGCGCAGGATGGTGTCCGGGGCGCCGAGGCGGCGGCCGGGCGGTTGCCGGTCGTCGACGCGCAGCCGGGCGATCCGGTTGTCCGAGTCGGTGGTGAAGTAGGCGTACAGCTGGTGATCACTGCCGTACCCGGGGGAGAGGGCCAGGCCCAGCAGACCGCCCTCCTCCTGGTGGACGACGCCGGGCACCGTGCCGAGCTCGGTCCGGCCGCCGTCGCGCGCCGACACCTGAACGATTCTGCCGGTGTCCCGGGAGCCCACCAGCAGATCGCCGCCGGGCAGCGCGGCCACGCCCCACGGCGAGGAGAGCTTCGTGGCGACCGTACGGACGACCTCGACCGATCCCCTGGCGGGCGCGGCCGGGACCGTGCCGCCGCCGGACGACAGGGACGGCCCCGCGGGGGAGGCCGGTGCCGTGCGCGGTCCGCCGCCGCCGCCCGAGCAGCCCGCGGCGGCCAGCAGCGCGCAGACCGCGAGGACGGACGAGCAGGCCAGGGCGGCGGCGCGGGCGGCCGGTGCGGCCGGGAAGCCGGGACGTCGCACAACGGTCCTCTCGCCGGACGAACGAGCGCGTACCGTTCCTTGATACACCCCGCGACGCGTCCGCGCGGGCCCCGGTCAGTCCCAGGAACCGGTCGCCGGGGGCAGCTCGGCTATCTCCGCGAAGTCCGCGCCGGTCAGGCGCAGTTCCGCCGCCGTCGCGTTCTGGACCGCCCACCAGGGCTTTTTCGTGCCCGGTACCGGCACGACGTGCCGTCCCTGGGCGAGCACCCAGGCCAGGGCGACCTGCGCGGGGGATGCGTCATGCCGGCGCGCGACACGCCGCAGGCCGGCCACGATCGGCTGGTTGGCGGCCATCATCTCGGCCGTGAAGCGCGGATGGCGGGCCCGCAGGTCCTCCGGCTCGAAGCCCTGGCCGGGGGTGAGCGTGCCGCTGAGGAAACCGTTCCCCAGCGGCATGGCGGCCAGCAGCCCGACCCCGCGCGAGGTGCACCACGGCACCAGTGCCTCCAGTGCCTCCCGCGACCAGACGGACAACTCCGCCTGCACACAGCTCACCGGGAAGATCTGCTGCACCCGTTCCAGCTGGGCGATCGTCGCGTCGTACATCCCGGAGCCGGAGCCGGAGCCGGAGCCGGCCCGTGGGGTGGCCGTCCTGGTCGCCGTCCTGCGCCGGGCGCGCGCCCCTATCGCGCACCAGCCCAGCGCCCGCACCTTGCCCGCGGAGACCAGCTCGGCCATGGCCCCCCAGGTCTCCTCCACCGGCACCTCCGGATCGGGCCGGTGCAGCTGGTACAGGTCGATGACGTCGGTCTGCAGGCGCCGCAGCGAGGCGTCGCACGCCCGTTTCACATAGCCCGGACGGCCGTTGGCCACGATGTGCTGCTCGCCCACCAGCAGACCGCACTTGGTCGACACGAACGCGTCCGCGCGCCGCTCCCGCAGCACCCGCCCCACCAGTAGTTCGTTGGTGAACGGCCCGTACATGTCCGCCGTGTCCAGCAGCGTCGTGCCCGCGTCCAGCGCCGCGTGGATCGTGCGCAGGGACTGCTCGCCGTGCCGCTCGGAGGCCGTGTACGCCCAGTGCATGGGCATACACCCCAGGCCGACCGCGCCCACTTCGAGTGCCGTGGCACCGATTGTCCTGCGCTCCACCGGCCGTACCCCTCCCGTTCCTCTTCCCCAAACTAACCTCTGCCGTCGCGGCCGCTTCGCATAGCCTCCTGGCATGAGTGCAGATATCAGCGCAGATCACAGCGGTTCCGCGCGGCCCCTCGCCTGGCTGCCGATCCCGCCCGCGGAGATAGAGGGCCTGCCGGGCGGGCTGCCCG
>NZ_JBFAPH010000400.1:0-5269 GCF_040675635.1 Streptomyces sp. NPDC049577 | reverse complement strand
AGGCCCCACACGGACGGCGTCGTCACCGGCTGGGGCACCGTCCACGGGCGCCCGCGCCCTGCACACCGTCTTCCGCAGCCCCCCGCCGGTCACCGCCCCCAAGAGCGTGCTCGGGCACGCCATCGAGGGTGCGGGCGCCATCGAAGCGGCCCTGACCGTCCTGAGCCTCGTCCACCAGGAGATCCCGCCGACCGCGAACCTGGAACGCCTCGATCCCGACATCGACCTCGACATCGTGGCCAAGGTGCCACGCCGGCACCGCATGCGCGCCGCCGTCAGCAATTCGTTCGGATTCGGGGGCCAGAACGCGGTCCTGGTCCTCACCGCCCCCTGACGCTCCGGAGCCGACGACGATGACAGCCGAGCCCGTCGACTGGTTGAGGGAGCTGCGTCCCTCGCTCCCCCGCCTGCTGGACCGGCACCTGGCCGGCGCCTCCGCCTGGCTGCCGCACACCTACGTGCCGTGGAGCCGCGGCCGCGACTTCGACGGCCCGCTGGGCGGCACCCCGTGGACCGCGGAGCAGTCCCGGATGCCACCCGCGGTCCGGGACGCTCTGCTGGTCAATTTGCTGACCGAGGACAATCTGCCCGCCTACCACCACGAGTTGCACCGGGTCCTCGACGGGGACGAGAACTGGACCGCCTGGGTACACCGCTGGACCGCCGAGGAGGCCCGGCACTCCGACGCCCTTCGGGCTTACCTGCACACGACCAGGGCCGTGGATCCGGTTCTCCTCGAAGAGTCACGGATGCGCCACGTCTCTCGGGGCTACGCCCACGAGCACCCCACGCCGCTGCATTCCCTGGCGTACGTGATGATCCAGGAACTCGCCACCCGGGAAGCCCACCGCAATACCGGCGAGTTGTGCGCGGATCCGGCCGGCCGGCGGCTGCTCGGCCGGATCGCGGCCGATGAGAACCTCCACATGCTCTTCTATCGCGGCCTGTACGCCGACGCCCTTGCCATCGCCCCGGACGCCGCGGTGCGGACGCTGGCCGACGTCGTGTGCGCCTTCCAGATGCCTGGCACCACCGTCCCCGCCTTCCACCTGCGCGCCCTGCGCATCGCCGCCGCCGGCATCTACGACCTCGACGTCCACCGCGAGCACGTCCTCCAGCCGCTTCTGCGGGCGCTGGGCGTCATGACGCTCACCGGCCTGGGCCCGGACGGTGAACACGCCCTGGAGCGGATCGGGCGGCATCTGGAGAGCCTGCCCGGCGCCGCCGAGCGCGTACGCGAGCTGGCACGCCGGACCGGGCGGGCGCGTGCCGGGGCCGCCGGCTGACCGCACCCGTCGACCACCGGGACCGCAACGGATCCTGCCGTCCTTCTCCTCAGTACGGCGCCCCGGTCACGGTCCGGTCCAGAACATGTCGCCGACCGCTCGCGCCGACTGCAAGGCGTACCCCGCGGCCGAAGGATGGCAGCCGTCCGGGCTGAACAGTTCCGCCGGCCTGGCGCGGAAGTCGTCCACGGGCAGCGTTCCCACCCGCACGCCCGCCTCCCCGGCCGCGCGCCGCTGCAACGCGGCGAGGCGGCGTGACCGCCGGATCGCCGTGGCACGGATCCACCGGCGGAGGCCGGGTGCCGCCGACCAGTCCACGCACGGCAGCACGGCCACCTGCCAGCCGGCCGCCCGCAACCCGGCGGCGACGCGGCCCAGACGCGCGGCCGCCCGGCCGAGGCGGACCGGCAGGAGAACGTCGTTGCAGCCCACGATGATCACTGCTGTGCCGACGGGCACGCCCGACAGCGCGCGCACCTGACGGCGCAGCTGCCCGGTCGTGGCCCCCGCCCGGCCCAGCACCCTCAGCTCGACCGCTCTGCCCGTCTTCTCGACGATGCCCCGTGCCAGTTGTGCCCCCGGAGTCTCCCACCGCCTGCGCACCCCCACGCCGACGGACAGCGAGTCGCCCAGCAACACCAGCGACATCGCCTCTCCGCCCGCGGGTCCGTAGCGCCCGTCGGGCGACGGGACGCGCAGTGCCTGAACGGCAGGCGGACGGGCCATCAGCGCGGCCAGGTACCACCGCACGGCACGGTCCGCCATCCGCCGGGCCGACCGCCACCCCAGGGTCCTCCGCCTCACGAGCCGCCGCGCGGCCGTCCCGGGGCGGCCGCACCACGTGCCGGTACCCCCGGAGTCCTTCATGGGCAGGCAGACTAGCCAGCGGCCACGGGGCCCTCGGCCCCGACACGCGGTTCCGGGCGGCGGGCCACCGCATCGGGGGCTCCAGCGCGCAGGCACGCCGGGCGCCGACCGCCCGGCGTCAACCACGCGCGGATCCCGTGACGATTCCGGGTTACTCCTTGGGCCGTCCCGGTGAACGGCGGGACACACGGCCGGGCCGTGTCCCGCAGCATGGTGGTTCCGCCAGTCGGCCCCGCTGTACGACGGTACGGCTCAGCGCCCGGCGGAGCCGCGCGAGAAAGGGACCTCATCCGTGGACGCTCCGCCAAGTCGCCGGGCCTCCGCCCTGGACCGGGCCTTCCTCGCGCTCGGCGACGGTGCCCCGGACGCCCTCCCGGATGTCGGGGCGATCATGTATCTGGACGGCCCGGCGCCGTCCCTGGCGGACGTGCGGCAGGTCGTACTGGCCGCTCTCCCTGCCCTGCCCGTGCTGACGCACGAACTGCACGGACCGCCGGCGGACGTGCGCTGGCGGCCGGTCGCCGGCTTCGACGTGGCACGTCACCTGACCGAGACGGTCGCGGACGGCACGGGCCGCACGGCCGTGCTGGACGCGGCCCGGCAGCGGTGGGCCGGGCCGCTGCCGGCGGGCGCCGCCTGGGAACTGTGCCTGCTGCGGCCGTCGTCGGGCGAGGGCTGGGGCCTCTGTTACCGCGTGCACCACGCCTGGCAGGACGGCATGGCGATCGGGCACACCCTGCAGACGCTGTTCTCCCCGGCCGGCCCCGGTCCCTCCCCCCGGCCCGCCGCCGGTCAGCAGGCCGCCGCGCCATCCGTGGTCCGGTTCGTCCGCGCCGTGGTGACGTCCGTGGCGCTGTACGGCGGCTATCTGCGCCGCACGCCCAACGGACTGGGCGGACCGTGGAGCCTCTCGGGCCGGCGCCGGATCTCGACCGCCGCCACGTCTCTGCCCGTGCTGCGTGCCGTCGCCCGATCGGCCGGCGGCACGGTTCACGACGCCTACCTCGCCGCCCTGGCCGGCGCGGTACGCGCCTGGTGCGAGGAGACCGGACGGACTCCCGCACCGCTGTCGGTGGCCGTCGCGCTCAACGTCCGCCGCACGGACGAGCCGTCCACCTGGGGCAACCGCTGCTTCGTCCGGCGCGTACGGCTGCCGTGCCACGAGAGCGACCCGTCGCGCCGTCTCACCGGCACGGTGGCGGCCGCGGCCCCACTCAAGTCGCCGCGCGTGCGCCAGACCGCACAGGACCTGCTGTGCGGCTCGTCGGAGTGGCTGGTGCGCTTCGGGTTCCCCCGCTTCCTCGACCCGCGCTACGGCTCGTTCGTCTCCTCCTACGTGCCGTGCGGGGAGGACGGGTCGGCGGTGCCGGCGCGGCTCACCGACATCCTGCCGATCACACTGCTGCCTCCCGGACACCCGTTCAACATCTGCCTGACGACGTTCCGTTCGACCGCGCAGGTCGCCGTGGTGAGCGACACGGCCGTCACCGGCGCGCACCGGTTCCCGGCACTGTGGCAGCAGGCGGTCGAGGAACTGCGCGAGGCGACGGCGGTCTCCCCGCCGGCCCCCCGCGCCCCGGCCGACGGCCTGGCCGGCACCGCGGACGGGAGGGGTACCGCGTGATCCCGCCGCCCCGGGCCGCCGAGGCCGACTGCGCCGTGACTCTGGGCGGCGAGGACCGGGCCGCGCTGCGCCGTGCGGTCGCCCAGGTGGGCCGCGCCTACGGCATGCCCTACTTCCTGGAACAGGTACGGGCGGGCGAGCGCTGCGCCGAGCTGTGGGCGGACCTGGGACGCTGCGGCTTCACCGGCGTTCACCTGCCCGAGGCGTACGGAGGCGGGGGCGCCGGCATCACCGAACTGTGCGTCGTGGCCGAGGAGGTCGCCGCGCACGGCTGCCCGCTGCTGATGTTCATGGTGTCCTCCGCCGTCTGCGGGACGATCCTGGCCCGCTACGGCACCGAGGAACAGAAGCGCCGGTGGCTGCCCGGGATCGCGGACGGCAGCGCCACCATGGCCTTCGCCCTCACCGAGGCCGACGCCGGCTCCAACAGCAACCGGATCACCACGACAGCCCGGCCGGACCGGGGCGACTGGCTGCTGAGCGGCGGCAAGGTCTTCACCTCCGGCGTCGACACCGCGGCCGCCGTCATGGTCGTCGCCCGCGCCGAACTGCCGTCCGGCGGCCTGGGCCCCGGGCTGTTCGTCGTCGACCGCGACGCCCCCGGCCTCACCTGGCGGCCCATTCCGATGGACGTCGCCCTCGCCGAGGAGCAGCACGTGCTCTTCCTCGACGACGTGCGCGTGCCGCGGGGCGCGCGGGTCACCGACGGGGAGGGCGGGCTGAAGCCGCTGTTCGCCGGTCTCAACCCGGAGCGCCTCGTGGGCGCGTCACTGGCCAACGGGGTAGGCACGCTGGCCCTGCGCCGAGCGGTGGAGTACGCGTGCGGGCGCACCGTGTGGGACGTGCCGATCGGCGCCCACCAGGGCATCGCCCACCCGCTGGCCCGGGCCGCGATCGACGTGGAGCTGGCCCGGCTGATGGCCGCCAGGGCCGCGGCCCTGTACGACCTGGGCCGGCACAAGGCCGCCGGCGAGGCCGCGAACATGGCCAAGTACGCCGCCGCCGAGGCCTCGGCCCGGACCGTCGACGAGGTCCTGCGGGTCTTCGGCGGGAACGGCATGTGCAGCGAGTACGGCGTCGCGCCGCTGCTCGGGCTGTCCCGGGTCATCCGCGCGGCCCCCGTCAGCCAGGAGATGATCCTCAACCACGTCGCGCACGGCATGCTCGGCCTGCCGAAGTCGTACTGACCCCGACCGGAGCCCAGCCCCATGCTCATCGCACTGACCGGTGCCACCGGTTTCCTCGGCTCCCACCTGCTGGCCCGCCTCCTGGCCGGAGGAGCGGACGCCGTCGCCCTCGTCCGGGACGACGGGCCGGCAGGGCGGCAGCGGCTGCTGCGCGCCCTGCGCGCGACCGGCGTGCCGCTGCCCGACCACGCGGAACGCCGCGTACGGCTGCTCCGCGCCGACCTGCTCCGCCCCGGCCTGGGCCTCGCCGAGGCGGACCGCCACCGGCTGGCCGCCGACGTCGACGAGTGGTGGCACAGCGCCGG
>NZ_JBFAPH010000399.1:0-5301 GCF_040675635.1 Streptomyces sp. NPDC049577 | reverse complement strand
TCCGGTGCGGCCCGGGCCGCACGGCGAGCCGCGGCTGGCCGGCCACCCGGACGTCGGCATCAGCGTGTCGCACGACGGCGACACCGTCGCGGCCGCCGTCGCGCCGGGCCGCCGGGTCGGCGTGGACGTGCAGCAGCCGCCCAGCGGGCCGCACGAGCGGCTGGTGCGGCGCTGTCTGCGGGAGCGGGCCGAGCAGTTGGCCGCGTTGCCGCCGGACGGCCGGGCCGAGGAGTTCGCCTGGGTGTGGACCGTGCAGGAGGCCTGCGTGAAGGCCGCCGGCACGGGACTGGCCGGGCAGCCCTGGGCGATCGACGTGCCCCTCGGCCACCGCCGGGGCCGCTGGGACGACTACGCCTGGGTCAGTCTGCGCGACACCTCCACCACCCCCCTGAGCTGTGCTTTCACCGATCTGGAGCAGTCATGTCCCTCAGCACGCTGACGGCCCCCGCGCCACCGTTGAGCTGCTACACCACCAATCTCGTCTCCTATCTGGAACCGGAACTCCCCGAGATCCGCGGTGACTTCGCGGCCGCGGTCCGGCTCGCTGTGCGGACCGATGTGCCGGGCGGCGGAGTGGCCTTCTCGCACCACGAGCGGGTGGACGTCACCGCCGACGGCCGCGGGCTCGCCTACCGGGGCGCGGAGGGCTGGGAGGAGGCCAGGGCCGCGCTGCTGGCCGAGCTCGGCCGGGAGGGCCGCGTCCTGGCCGTCGGCAACACCGCGCACCTTCCCTGGTCGCCCGCCTACGGCCGGGCGGCGGCGCCGCACTGGCTGCTGGTGCACGACCAGCGGGACGAGTGCTGGCTGGTGGCCGACCACTTCGCGGCGCTCACCCCGCACGGCGAGCAGGGCCCGTACCTGGGCTGGCTGGACGACGACGAGATGGCGCGCGCCCTGACGCCCGTCGCCGCGCCGGCGCCCGAGGTCGTGCGGCGTGACCGGCTCGCCCTGGGCCGGGCCGTACCGCTGCCGCCGGAGGGCACGTACCGCTGGCTGACCCGCGAGACCGGCGGGAGGGCCGCTTCCGGGCCCGCGCCGGACGAGGGCACGTGGCTGCACGGCACGGCCGCCCTGCGGCATCTGCGCACCGTGCTCGCCGGCGACCCGGCCGAGGCGGAGCGCTGCGCGGACGACCTGTGGGCGGCGGCCTGCCACCACGCGCACCGCGACACGGTGCTGGCGGCGGAGGGCCTGATCGGCGCGCGGACGGCGGAGGCGGCCGCGCAGGCGTGGTCCGCGCTGCCGCGCTCGCTGCGGTTCGCCGCGCAGTCGGCGGCCCGGGGCCGTCCCCGGCCCGGCCTGCTGGAGCAGGCATTCGACCAGCTGCTGCGCGTCACGGAGGAACTCGACGCCCAGCTGTCCCAGGAGGGATGAGACGTGAAACGCACGCTCCACCAGTGGTTCGCCGCCTCCGTCGCCGCGCACGGCGACCGCGTCGCCCTGGAGGTCGGTGAGGACCGGCTGACCTACCGCGAACTGCACGACCTCGCCGAGCGGATCGCCGCCGGCCTCGTCCGCGCGCACGGCGGCACGCCCGGCCGGGTCGGTCTGCTGGCCGGACGCGACGTGCTCGCCTACGCGGGCTACCTCGCCGTGCAGCGCCTGGGCGGCACGGTCGTACCGCTCAACCCGGCCTTCCCCGCGGCCCGCAACGCGGCCGTCGTGTCGGCGGCCGGCCTGGACGCCGTCCTGGTCGACGGACCGGCGGACGCGCTGCCCGCCCCGGCCGTCGCGCTGGACCGCACGGCACGGCCGGGCGACCTGCCGCCCCACCGGCCGGACGCGGACGCCACCGCCTACATCCTGTTCACCTCCGGCTCCACCGGCACCCCCAAGGGCGTGCCCATCACCCACCGCAACGTCTCCGCCTATCTGGCGCATGTGATCGGGCGGTACGGGTTCGGGCCGGGCAGCCGCGTGTCGCAGACCTTCGATCTGACCTTCGACCTGTCGGTCTTCGACATGTTCGCCACCTGGGGCGGGGGCGGCACGCTGGTCGTGCCGACGCGCCGGGACCTGATGGCGCCCGTGCGCTGGGTGGCGGAGAAGGAACTGACGCACTGGTTCTCGGTGCCGTCGATCGTCTCCTTCGCCGAGCGCATGCGCGCCCTCACGCCCGGCCGGATGCCCTCCCTGCGGTGGAGCCTGTTCTGCGGCGAACCGCTGACCACGCACCAGGCCCGCACCTGGGCGGCGGCGGCGCCGCACAGCACCCTGGAAAATCTGTACGGGCCGACGGAACTGACCATCAGCTGCGTCCAGTTCCGCCTCCCCGCCGACCCGGAGCGCTGGCCGGACACACCGAACGGCACCGTGCCGATCGGCGAGCTCCACCCGGGCCTGGAGCACCTGCTGCTCGACGAGAACGGCTTCCCCGCCGACCCGGCCGCGGGCGGCGAGCTGGTCGTGCGCGGCGTGCAGCGCTTCCCCGGCTATCTGGACCCGGCGGACGACACCGGGCGGTTCGTCGCCTTCGACGGCGCCCGCGCCACCCCCTACGACGGCACCGGCCGGCTCACCGAGGGCCACTGGTACCGCACGGGCGACCGGGTCGCGCTGCGGCACGGACAGCTGGTCCACCTGGGCCGCATGGACCAGCAGGTGAAGATCCGCGGCTACCGCGTCGAACTCGGCGAGATCGAGGCCGCGTTGCGCGCCCAGCCGGGCGTACGGGACGCGATCGCGATCGCCGTGCCGGACCGGGGCGGGGAGACGGTCCTGGAGGCCGTCTGCACGGGCACCGGACTGGACGACCCGGCCGCGCTGACCGCGCGCCTGCGCGAGCTGCTGCCGCCGTACATGGTGCCGCGCGGCATCAGTGTCTTCGAGCAACTCCCGCTGAACGCCAACGGAAAGATCGATCGACGGGCGCTCGCCGCCACGATCCACGACCAGGGAGCGTCATGATCCAGCAAGTTCTGACGGCCGAGCCGGCCGTCACGCCGGAAGACTACCGTCACGTCATCTCCGGGCTGCCGACCGGCATCACCGTGATCACCGCGCGGTCGGCGGACGGCCCGGTGGGCTGCACCGCGAGCGCCGTGATGTCGCTGTCCTGCGACCCGCCGAGCCTCCTGGTCTCGCTGACCACCGGCAGCCGCACCCTGGCCGGCATCCTGGCCGCCGGGGCGTTCGCCGTGAACGTGCTGGCGTGGTCGGACCGCGCGCTGACCCGCCGGTTCGCGACCGGCACGGCGGCCGAGCGGTTCGCCGGCGTGCCCTGGGACTCGGTGCACGGCGTGCCCGTGCTGACGCGCGCCGCGGTCAGCGTGGTGTGCACCGTCGGCGAGACGGTTCCGCTGCTCGACCACACGCTCGTCGCCGGCATGGTCACCTGGGCGCAGTCCAACGACTCGGCGCCGTCCGTGCTCTGCCGTAACCAGCACTACGCGGTGGGCGGGTGACCCCATGCTCGTCGTCCAGAAGTACGGCGGTTCCTCACTGCAGAGCGTCGACCGGGTCAAGGTGGTCGCCGAGCGCGTCCGCGCGACGCGCCTCGACGGCCACGACGTGGTGGTCGTCTGCTCGGCCATGGGCGACACCAGCGACGACCTGATCGACCTGGCCCGGCAGGTGTCCGGCGCGCCCCCCGAGCGCGAGATGGACATGCTGCTGAGCACGGGCGAGCGCGTCTCCTGCGCCCTGCTGGCGATGGCCCTGGACGCCCTGGGCGTGCCCTCCCGCTCCTTCTCCGGCACCCAGGCCGGCGTGGCCACGGACGCGGTGCACGGCGGGGCCCGCATCACGTCCGTCACCCCGGCCCGGCTCCGGGAGGCCCTGGACCTGGGCACCGTGCCGCTGGTGGCCGGCTTCCAGGGCGTCTGCCCGGACACCCAGGACGTCACCACGCTCGGCCGCGGCGGCTCCGACGTCACGGCGGTCGCACTGGCCGCCGGCCTCAAGGCCGACGTCTGCGAGATCTACACCGACGTCGACGGGGTCTTCACCGCCGACCCGCGCGTGGTCTCCGGCGCCGGGCTGCTGGACCGTCTCGACTACGAGGAGACCCTGGAGCTCGCGGCCTGCGGGGCGAAGGTGCTGATGGCCCGGTGTGTGGAGTACGCCCGCCGGCACGGCGTCGAACTGCACGTCCGCTCTTCCTACACCGACCGCCCCGGCACCTTCATCACCGACCTCCCGAGGACCGGCTCAGCCAGGAGCATGAAGATGGAGCAGTCATCCGCCACCGGTGTGGCCCACGACCCGTCGATCGCCCGGATCACCGTCGAGCTGGGCGGCGACCGCGCCCAGGCGGCCGCCGACGTCTTCGAGGTCCTCGCCGACGACGGCATAGCCGTCGACATGGTGCTGCAGAACCTCCAGGGCCCCTTCGGCGCCAAGGTCACCTTCACCGTCGCCGAGGACCGCGCCCCGCGCGCCGTCGGCGTCCTCCACGAACACCGCGCCCGCATCGGCTTCCACGACCTCAACTGCGACACCGGCGCCGGCAAGGTCTCCGTCGTCGGCTGCGGACTGCGCTCCGAGCCGGCGGCCCTGGCGTCCTTCTGCCGGGCCCTCGACCGGGCCGGCATCGGCATCGAGTTCCTCGCCAGCTCCGAACTCCGTATCACCGGCATCTGCCGGGCCGCCCGGCTCGACGACGCGGTCCGCGCACTGCACCACGCGTTCGCCCTCGACAGCGACGCCCGCGCGGTCGTCTACGCGGGCACCGGGCGCTAACCCCTCAGGGAGGCAGACATGGAAACCCGTCCGCTCAAGGTCGCCGTACTGGGCTGCGGAGTCGTCGGCACGGAGGTCGTACGCCGCCTGCACGGCGCGGCGCCCCGGCTCGCCGAGCGCGCCGGCCGCCCGCTGGAGCTCGCCGGCGTCGCCGTCCGCGACCTCCGCCGCGCCCGCGACACCCCCGGCATCGACCCCGCCCTGTTCACCGACGACCCCTACGGCCTGATCGCCCGCGGCGGGCTCGACATCGTCGTCGAGCTCATGGGCGGCATCGAGCCCGCCCGCTCCCTGCTGCTGGAGGCCATGGCCGACGGCGCCTCGATCGTCACCGCCAACAAGGCCCTCATCGCCCAGGACGGCCCCGAACTCCACGGCGCCGCCGCCCTGTGGGGCGTCGACCTGCAATACGAGGCCGCCGTCGCGGGCGCGATCCCGCTGCTGCGCCCCCTGCGCGAGTCCCTCGCCGGCGACGACGTCACCCGCGTCATGGGCATCGTCAACGGCACCACCAACTTCATCCTGGACCGCATGTCCACCACCGGCGCCGACTTCGCCTCGGCCCTGCGCGAGGCCACCGCCCTCGGCTACGCCGAGGCCGACCCGACGGCGGACGTCGAG
>NZ_JBFAPH010000398.1:0-5343 GCF_040675635.1 Streptomyces sp. NPDC049577 | reverse complement strand
GCCTCGCCGATCTCTGGCCGCGCACGGCCGGCCCGATGACCAAGGACGCCCGGCGCGCATTCCGCACCGCCATCGAGGACATGACCCAGAGCTGGCTGTGGGAGCTCGCCAACCAGCGGCAGAACCGCATCCCCGAACCCGTCGACTACATCGAGATGCGCCGCAAGACCTTCGGCTCGGACCTCACCATGAGCCTGTCACGGCTCCGGCATGGCAAGGCCCTCCCCCCGGAGGTCCACCGCTCGCGGGCGGTACAGGCCATGGAGCAGTCCGCCTCCGACTACGGCACCCTGATCAACGACTGCTTCTCCTACCAGAAGGAGATCGAGTTCCAGGGCGAGGTGCACAACGCCGTCCTCGTCGTGCAGAACTTCTTCGGCTGCGGCCGCATGGAGGCCCTGGGCATCGTCGACGACCTGATGAACTCCCGCATGCGAGAGTTCCAGCACGTCGTCGCCACCCAGCTGCCCGCGCTCGCCGAGGAGTTCGCCCTCGACGCGGAGGCCCGCGCCGCCCTGGACGGCTACGTCCAGGAGCTCAAGGACTGGATGTCCGCCGTCCTCACCTGGCACCGGAAATGCCACCGGTACACCGAGGCCGACCTGCTGCGCCACCACGCCGCTCCCCCGGCGGTGCCGACGCCGCACGGCCCCACCGGCATCGGCACCTCGGGCACCCGGATCGGCACCCGGACCGGCACCCTGCCGGTCCGTGCCGGAAGCGGAGGGTGAGCCGGGAAACGGAGTTGGCTTCGCCCCTCCGGCAGTGAAACCATGATCGTTCCATGGTGAGCCGTCCAGAGGGGGAAGTCCGTGACCGCCGTCCGTACCGTGCTCGGAGATGTGCCGCCCGAGGAGCTGGGGGTCTGCGACGCGCACGACCACCTCTTCCTGCGCAGCCCGCAGCTGCCTGGGCAGGAGCTCGACGACGCAGCCGCCGCGGCCGAGGAGCTGACCGCCTTCCGTGAGCTGGGCGGGCAGGCGGTGGTGCAGTGGACGCCGCGCGGCATGGGCCGGCGCCGGGACGAACTGGCCCGGCTGGCGCGGTCCACCGGAGTGCGGCTGGTGGCCGCGACCGGGCTGCACCAGGCCGTCCACTACGAGCCGGCCCTGCTGGAGCGGGTGCGGGGCCGGCTCGCGGAGCTGTTCGTCGAGGACCTCACCACGGCTCCGGTCCGGGCCGGTCTGATCAAGGTCGCCGGGGCCTTCCACACCGTCGACGCGCACACGCGGCACATCATGACGGCAGCGGCCGAGGCCCATCACGCGACGGACGCGCCCATCGCCGTCCACCTCGAACTCGGCACCGCCGCCGTCGACGTCCTCGACCTGCTGTGCGAGGAACTGGCCGTACCGCCGTCCCGCGTGATCCTCGGCCATCTGAACCGCTCGCCCGACACCCGGGTCCACCGGGAAGTCGCCCGCCGCGGGGCGTTCCTCGCCTTCGACGGGCCGTCCCGCGCCCACCACGCCACCGACTGGCGGCTGTTCGACGTGCTCGCCGCCCTGGCCGAGGCCGGTCACGCCGGGCAGCTGCTGCTGGGCGGGGACACCACCACGGCCGCCGCCCGCGCGGCCACGGGAGGCGGTCCGGGGATGCCGTACCTGCTCGGCACGCTGCGGCCGAGGCTCACGCGCGAGCTGGGCGAGGAGTTCGTCACCCAGGTCTTCACCGGCAACCCCGCCCGGGCGTTCGCCGCCGACTGGCGGGGCTGACGGACACGCGGCCGGCGGTGCGGGGGCCGGCGGACGCCGGGAGGCGGCCGTCGCCCGTCAGCCCCGGCGGATGGCGAGGAGCGCGACGATGGCCGGGCCGAAGGCGCCACCCAGCTGGTAGCACAGGTTGAACAGGCCGATGGCGGTAGGCCGTTGCTGCTCCCTCGCCGCGTTCGCGGTGAGGTGCGACAAGGTCGCCTGGCCCGACGACGCGGCGAACAGCGCCACGGCGGCCACGACGGGCAGCAGCGCGGCCCAGGGTGTCAGGACCGCGCCGGCCAGGGCGAGGGCCCCGAGGCCGATCAGCACGGTGAGCAGGGCCGGGCGGTTCATCCTCGGCGAGAGCGCCGCCAGCCCCCAGGACAGCGCGGAGCCGATGACCAGCGCCACGAGCTGCACCGTGCCGATCTGGCCCTTGGACCACGACGTGTCGCGCTCCAGCAGGGCCGGCACGGCATAGAGCAGCGCGAAGTACGAGGTGGACAGCGCAAACGCCACCACGCTCGACAGCAGGAAGACCGGGCTGCGCAGCAGCGCGGAGGGCACGAACCCTTCCGGGCGCGCCCGGACGCGCAGGCCCACCAGCACGGCGGCCACCACGGCCGCGACGGCCGCCGGGACCGGATGGTGCGGGACGAACACCAGCGAGGTCACCAGGGCGACGGTCGCCGCCGCGCCGGGGAAGTCGAAGCGGGTGCGGGGCTCCGCCGTGGGCGCCGGGGAGGTGTACCGCGCGACGGCGGGCACGGCGAGCAGCGTGACGGCCGACAGGGCGAGCGAGACGTGCCAGGACCAGGCGTCGGCGATCAGTGAGCCGCCGAGCGGTCCGACGGCGCCGCACATGCTGGCCCCGGCGGTGATCAGGCCCATGCGGCGGGGCGAACCGGCGAGGTTCATCCCGATGGTGACCAGACCGGCCCCGCCGAACGCCTGGGCGGCGCGGCCGAGAACGATCAGGGGGAACCACGGCGAGGCGACGACGAGCACGACGCCGGCGGCCACGCAGCAGGCGCTCATCATGAGGGCAGGGCGCAGCCCGCGCCGGCGGACGATCCCGGCGACCAGCGGGGTACCGACGGCGATGGCCCAGAAGAAGACGGTGACGAACCAGGTCACGGTCGCCACGGAGACCCCGAGGTCACCGGCCATGTCCGGGAGGATCAAGGCCGGGCTGGTGGAGCTGAGCCCGAGGGGGGCGCCGAGCAGGGCCAGCCAGAAGCCGGGCACCTGGCGGACGCGGTGTGTGGCCGGTGCGGCCCCCGGACCGGGTGGGCTCGGTGTGGTGCCGGCGGTCAGCGGAACGGTTCCGCCGGTCGGTTCGGGCATCGGTTCCTCCGTGCGGTGGGGGCGGGCGCGCCCCGAAGGCGCGCGGTAATCAGGGCAGTGTGCGGGTGAAGCGGTCCCGATGCCGTTTCGGAACGGCACAGTCCATCAAGTCGGTGGCTGTAGCAACAATGAATGCGATTCCCTTGTCGAATAAACATCGAATTACAGCCATGACGCGGACCTGACAAATTCTTCCGATTGTTGTTGTGGGTCGATCGAATTCCCTTCGAGGATGAATGAACGTGTCGCGTTCCGTGACTTGACACACTGATGTGCGCAGCGTGAGCGGAGGCAATGCTCCGGAGCTGCCACCCACACCGCAGGACGGTACCGACTATCCGAGGGGTCGACAGTGACCGCTGATAAATCTGGTAAACCTGGCAAAGGACTGGAACTGCCCCACAAACCCCCGGCCGTGGGAATTCTGGGAACGGGGTCCTACCTCCCGTCCAGGGTCGTGACCAACGACGAGGTGGGCGGACCGGCCGGCGTCGACGACGAGTGGATCGTCCGGAAGACGGGTATCCTCCGACGGCGCTGGGCCAAGGACGAGGAGGCCACCTCGGACCTGGCGACCATCGCGGCCCGGACCGCGCTGGAGGACGCCGGCCTGCGGGCCTCGGACCTCTCCCTGATCATCGTGGCGACGTCCACGCCCGACTCCCCGCAGCCTCCGACGGCCGCCTCGGTGGCCTACAACCTGGAGGCGCCGCCCACGGCCGCCGCGTTCGATCTCAACGCCGTGTGCACCGGCTTCGCGTTCGCCCTCTCGCTGGCCCACCGCGCCCTGCTCGGTTCCGGCGGCTACGCGCTGGTGATCGGCGCCGACATGTACAGCCGCATACTGAACCCGGCCGACCGGCGCACGGTCACCCTGTTCGGCGACGGCGCCGGCGCGGTGGTACTCGGACCGCTGACGGCGGGCCGCGAGGTGCTGGCGACCCGGCTGCTGACCTTCGGTGAGGAACGGGACCTCGTCAGCGTGCCGGCGGGGGGTTCCCGGCTGGGCTGGACGCACGGGACCGTCGAGGACGAGCTGCACTACTTCCGGATGAACGGGCGCGGCGTGAAGGAATTCGTCGGCGCCGGCCTGCCGCCCGCGCTGGACGAGTTCCTCGACGAGGCCGGCGTCACGCGGGCGGACATCAAACACGTCGTCCCCCACCAGGGCAACGCCGTGATGCTCCGGGAACTCGCCGGGCAGCTGGGCCTGCCCCGCGCCCGGATGCATTCGACCGTGGAGGAGTACGGCAACACGGGCGCGGCCTCGGTCGCCATCACCCTCGACCACGCCGCCCGCTCCGGCTCGGTACGGCGGGGCGACCAGGTGCTGCTGGCCGCCTTCGGCGGCGGCTTCTCCTTCGGGTTCGCGCTGGTGCGCTGGTGACGGCGACCGTCACCGCGCCGCCGGCCCGGCCCTCCACCCCCTTGAGAACGGGAGCTTGACCATGAGCAATGTCGACGTGGACGCCTATCTGGAGCGCATCGGGGCGAAGCGACCGGAGAGGCTGGACCTCGCGGCCCTGGCTCACCTCCAGGAGCGCCACATCATGTCGGTCCCCTTCGAGACGATCGACTTCAACCTGGGCATACCGATCCGGATGGGCGAGGACGTCCTCGACAAGGTCGTGCGCCGGCGCCGGGGCGGCGGCTGCTACGAGCTGAACTCCGCCTTCGCCACGCTCCTGCGCGAGCTCGGTTTCTCCGTCCACATGCTGCCCGGCAGGACCCTGCACAACGGCCAGGAGGCCCTGCTCGGCTGGTTCTACGGGCACATGGTGCTGCGCGTGGACCTGGCGGACGGCCCGTACCTGGTCGACGTGGGCTTCCGCTGGGCCAGCCGGAAGCCGCTGCGCATGGACCTGCGCGAGGTGCAGCAGGACGAGAACGGCGCGTACCGGATCGTGGACACCCCCGAGGGCGACGTCGAGCTGGTGCACAACGGCGTGCACCGCATCCGGCTGGAGACCCGGGCCCGGGACCTGGGCGACTTCGTGCCGACCCTGTGGTTCTTCTCGACCTCGCCCGACTCCCCGGTGACCGGCGGCTCGGTGTGGGCCTCGCTCATCACCCCCACCGGGCGCGTCTCGCTCCTCGACCGCACGCTGACGCGGATCGAGAACGGCGAGCGGTTCAAGGAGGTCCTCGACGACGAGGCGTTCATCCCGGCGATGCGGCGCTGGTTCGGCATGGAGATCGACCGGCTGCCCAACCTGCCGCCGATGCCGGAGGGTTCCCCCGCCTGATCCGGCCGTGAAACCGGCGGTGCCCGGCCCCGTTCCCCGGGGGCCGGGCACCGTTC